>NZ_JBKFBD010000006.1:0-164655 GCF_053345975.1 Microbacterium sp. C23T
CTGTACGAGAACGGCACCCTCATCGCCACGAAGCTGCTCGACGCGAACTCTCCCAAGGCACAGCTGGCGACGGTCGACGTGTCGGGCAAGCCCAACGGCACCTTCGTGTACACCGGCGAGCTGAGCAACGCGAAGGGCACCACCGCGACCACCTCGGTCACGGTGAAGGTGAAGGATGCCGCCGCCGCGATCGGCGGCTGACCCTTCCGTCGCACAGCGCCCGGCCCCGCGAGGGGCCGGGCGCTGTGCCGTTCTCTTGCGATTCGGGCTACTTGAGGACCCGGCCACTCACCGCCAGCGTCAGGCGGCGCGGCATGACGCCGGCCGCCCACGCGCTGACCGCATTGGCGCGGCCGGAGACCACGCTCGGCGGCACGACGTCACGGTCGAGCTTGCGGAGGGTCAGCTCGACGACCTGCGCGGGCGTCTTGAACCGGCCGACCGCGGCATCGGCGCCGGTGACGTCGAAGAACTCGGTGCGCGTCGCACCGGGGCTCATCGCGATCACGCCCAGCCCCGACCCCTTCGTCTCGTATGCGAGGGCTTCGGTGAAGCTCAGCACGAAGGCCTTCGTCGCACCGTAGACCGCCATGTTCGGGCAGGGCTGGTAGGCGCCGGTGCTCGCGATGCCGATGAGCGCACCGCGGCCGTCGGCGACCATCTCGGGAAGCACCTCGCGTGTGATGGCCACGAGCGCCGAGACGTTGACCTGCACCATCTCGCCGATGCGCGCGGCATCCGCCTGTGCGAACGACCCCTTCATGCCGAACCCGGCGTTGCTGACGAGGCTCTGCACCCGGATGCCCCGCTCGTCGAGCTCGCGCCGAAGCACCGCGGCGGCGTCCGGCCGCGTGAGGTCGAGGGCGATCGGCGTCGCCCGCACGCCGTGATCACGGGCGAGGCGATCGGCGAGCTCGCGCAGCCGGTCCTCACGGCGCGCGACGAGCACGACGTCCGCGCCGCGCGCGGCGAACTGCGTCGCGTATTCGGCCCCCAGGCCCGAGCTCGCGCCGGTGATGAGCGCGGTGGTTCCGCGATAGTCCCTGGTCATGTCAGCAGGTTAGGCACCGACCGCGCTCGCGGATAGACCGCGGATGCTCTCCCCGCCCCGGCGGGTCGAGGCATCCATGGTCCTGCGGGTCAGGCGCCCTTGAGGCGCTCTGCGAGGTAGTCGTGCAGGGCGTCGAGCGGAACGCGCTCCTGGCCCATCGTGTCGCGGTCGCGCACGGTGACGGCGCGGTCGTCGAGCGAGTCGAAGTCGACCGTGACGCAGAACGGTGTGCCGATCTCGTCCTGGCGACGGTAGCGGCGGCCGATGGCGCCGGCGTCGTCGAAGTCGATGTTCCAGTCGCCGCGCAGTTGCTCCGCGACCTCACGGGCGATCGGCGAGAGCTGCTCGTTGCGCGACAGCGGGAGCACCGCGACCTTCACGGGCGCCAGGCGCGGGTCGAGCTTGAGCACCGTGCGGGTGTCGGTGCCGCCCTTCGCGTTCGGCGCCTCCTCCTCGTGGTACGCGTCGACGAGGAAGGCCATCATCGCGCGGGTGAGACCGAACGAGGGCTCGATGACGTACGGGATGTACTTCTCGCCCGAGGCCTGGTCGAAGTAGGTCAGCGACTGGCCCGACGCCTCCGAGTGCGAGGTCAGGTCGTAGTCTGTGCGGTTGGCGACGCCCATGAGCTCGCCCCACTCCTTGCCGGCGAAGCCGAAGCGGTACTCGACGTCGATGGTGCCGTCGGAGTAGTGGGCACGGTCCTCTTCGGGCACGTCGAACCGGCGCATGTTGTCGGGGTCGATGCCGAGGCCGATGAACCAGTCCCAGCACTCGTCGACCCAGTGCTCGAACCACTCCTGCGCGTCGGCGGGCGGCACGAAGTACTCGATCTCCATCTGCTCGAACTCGCGCGTGCGGAAGATGAAGTTTCCGGGGGTGATCTCGTTGCGGAACGCCTTGCCGACCTGGCCGATGCCGAACGGCGGCTTCTTGCGGCTCGCGGTGAGCACGTTCGAGAAGTTCACGAAGATGCCCTGCGCCGTCTCGGGGCGCAGGAAGTGCAGGCCCGACTCGTCGTCGACGACGCCGAGATAGGTCTTCACGAGGCCCGAGAACGCCTTGGGCTCGGTGTACTGGCCCTTCGTGCCGCAGTTGGGGCAGGGGATGTCGGCGAGGCCGTTCTCCGCCGGGCGGCCCTTGCGCGCCTCGAAGTCCTCGAGGAGGTTGTCTGCGCGGAAGCGCTTGTGGCACTGCAGGCACTCGACCAGCGGGTCGGTGAAGGTCGCGACGTGACCGGATGCCTCCCACACGCGCTTGGGCAGGATGATCGACGAGTCGAGGCCGACCATGTCGCCGCGGCCGCGCACGAACGTCTGCCACCACTGGCGACGGATGTTCTCCTTGAGCTCCGTGCCGAGGGGGCCGTAGTCCCATGCCGACCGGGATCCGCCGTAGATCTCACCCGCTTGGAACACGAACCCGCGGTGACGGGCGAGGGCGATGACTTTGTCGAGGCGAGACTGCTCGGCCACGGTGGCTCCAATGGTCGGGAGGGGATGCACGAGAGTGCGAGAAGCCGCTGACCGCGGCATCCGTCGATTCTAGTCGTGGTGTGCCGAGGGGCCGGCCTCGCCGTCCGCGCTCTTGAACGCGCGGTCCCACTCCTGCAGCTCCTTGCGGCGGCCGATGAGGCCGTCGAGCGACACCTGGAAGTGCAGCCCCCGGCGGGCGTTGACCTGCTTGATGTTCTCGACGAGCTCGGTCGAGAACGAGGTCAGCGCGGTGCGCACCTCGCGGACGCGGTCGACCGGGTCGTCCCACAGGTCGGGGTGCTGCAGGATGTCGAGCAGATAGTCGCGGTCGAGGGCCGCCGTGAGCTTGCGCAGCGTCTCGCCGTACTCGACGGCGGCCGTGGCGCGCTGCCCCTCCTCGCCCTTGCGGTCGAGGCGTTCGAAGAGCTCCGTCGTGTTGTTCGCGACGGTCACGATCTCGCTCGCGACCTCGGTCGCGTCGCGATTTCCGGATGCCCCGGCCGCCGCGTACTCGCCGCTCAGCGCCCGCAAGCGCCCGACGAGAGGGCGCACGGCGTCGGGAAGCGGCGCGTGGTGGCCGGGGGTGCCGCGGCGACCGCGCCGGCGGAGCACCGCCCAGAGCGCACCGCCCGCCGCGACGAGCACGACGAGACCCAGAGCGCCGCCGACGATGAGGCCGCCGTCGACGCCGCCGCTCGGCCCGGAGCCGGCAGGGGTGGCGGCGACCACGCGCTGCACGGTCTCAGTGAGCGCGGCATCCAAAGAACCCGCCGATGCCTCAGCCTCGTTCGCGATCCGCATCGCCTCGCCCTTGGGGAGCACGTTCGACCCGGCGACCAGATCCCCGCCCACCGCAACGATGACGGTGTCATAGGTCGGCGCCCCGGGGTCTGCCGGAGCGGCGAGGTCCCGCAGGATCTCGGTGCTCGAGCCCTCCAGCGCGGCGTTCGACGAGAAGACGGCGACGGCCACCGACGAGTCGCCGATCTGCTGATCCAGCTTCGCCTCGAGCGCCGCCGAGTCGGGAATCTCAGGCGAGACGTACACATTGCCCTGCGCGAGGGCTGTGGCCGCCTCGTCGATGTACCCCTCGGCGTCAGCGAGCGTCAGCATCCGTCCGCCGTTCAGAAGTTGTTGATCACGGACGCGAAGACGAGGTCGATCTTCGCGGCGTCGGACGCGTCGAACCACTGGCCGCCGGTCGCCTCGGCGATGCGCTGCAGCGCGCCGGTGTCGGCGCCTTCGCCGTACGCGATCGGGAAGATGCGCACCGGCGCCTCGTCGCCGCCCTCCTTGGAAGCGGCGCCGATCTTCGCGACGAGCGAGTCCAGCGAGATCTCGGAGTCGGTGTCCTGGCCGTCCGACAGCAGCACGATCGCGTTGATGCGCCCGGGCTGCGCCCGCGCGACCATCTCGTCGTAGGCCGCGGCGATCGCGTCGTACAGCGGCGTGCCGTCGCGGTGCGCGAAGCGCAGGTCGTCGAGCGATGAGTCCACGGACTCCCGGTCGCTCGCGAGCGGAGACACGTCGCGCAGCACGACGATGTTCTTCCCGGCCTCCGACTCGACGCCGGTGGTGAACGCCCACACGCCGACCTCGTCGGAGGAGCGGAAGTGGCCGAGGGTCGCCTGCGCGCCCTGGATCGCCCCGTCGAGCTTCGAGCGGCCGTCGCCGATCGCCTCGTCCATCGAGCCCGAGATGTCGATCACCTCGAGCACCGACGACGGCTTGCGGATCTGCGTCCACTGGTCGATCGCGGCCGACACCACGTCGACGGCCGGCTTCGGCAGCGTGACCGCAGGACCGGCGGGGTCGACGCCGTACTCGGCCGTGAAGAGGTCGCCCAGCGGCGCCGAGGCATCCAGCGGGCGGAAGCCGTACTCGGGCAGGATCTTCTGCGCCGCATCCGTCTGCAGGAAGGCCGCGAACGCCGCGCCCGCCTCGGCCTGCTCAGGCGTCACCCAGTCGGCGCCGAGCACGGTGATCGGGTTGTCGGACCACATCGAGCCGCCCGACGGGTACACCGCGACCAGCTTCTCCTTCGGCGGCGTCAGCGTTTCACCAGGCTGCACCGTGTGCGAGTCGGGGTTCCCCTGGTTGTAGTTGAGCAGCGAGGTCTCTTCGAGCGCCACCGCCGAGACGTACCCCGAGCCGCCGGCGCCGTTCTGGGTCTCGTCGTAGAGCCGCGTCAGCACCTTGCCGGTGGTGTCGCCGTAGTGGATGACGCACTCCTCGAACACGCGCGAGAACTCGGCCGCGGCGGCCACGTCGGCAGCGGTGAGGTCGGCGTTCTTGCCGGATGCCTCGTACGACTGCATCAGGATCGCCGAGAGCCCGGTCGTCGACGTGTTGGGATTCGTCTTCGAGATCTTGAACGAGCCCCACAGCGGCTTGCCGACGCTCGCCCAGCCCGCGGGGTCCTGGCAGAGCGCCTCGAAGTCGGCGATGCCGATCGGCGACGCCGGGTAGCCGAGCGCGTTCGCCATCGTCTCGGGCACGCCGAACACGACCGGCGTGTGCGTGAACGATTCGGGCTCGCCGACGAGGGAGGCGGATGCTGCGGCCGCGACGCGATCGGTCCACACCGTCGACGCGGGCGACCACATCGTGGGCCAGCGGCGCGTGTCGTCGTCGGGCCAGTCGCCGCCCGCCGTGAGGAACCGGGTCGCGTCGCCCGACGAGACGTTGATCGGATGCACGGTCGCGCATTCGGCGAGCTGCTCGTGCTGCGACGACTCCTTGAACGCGTCGGCCAGCGCGTCGAGCATGTTGACCTTCTCGGACGAGGTCGCCACGACGACGCTCGTGCAGCCGTCGTCGGCGAAGTCGCCGCCGCCCGACTCCTCGACCACGGGATCGGCGCCGAAGCAGCCGGTCAGCGCGATGGCCGAGGCGATCAGCACCGCCGCGCCCGTGAGCAGACGCGGTCGGATCCAGGCGAGGGGCGAGCTGTCGGCGGGCGAGCGCCGGCTTCGTGCGGGCATGGCAGAAGCCTAAGGCTCCCGGCCGCGGGCGCACAGACGAGCGGCACCTCCCCGGCCGCGCAGCCGCGGCATACCCTGGTCGCGTGGATCGGAGGTCGCGATGACCGAGCCCGCTCCGAGACGTCCCGGTCGCCTCTCACGGTGGCTCGCGGTCGCCCTGCTCGCGCTCCTCGCGCTGCCCGGGTGCACCGGCATGGCCCCGCACGAGGACGAGCTGTACGCCTCGGCGCGACAGGCGAACCTGCTCTTCAAGGAAGCCGTCGCCGCGCTGCTCGTCCACATCTCGGACGGCACCTGGCAGGTGCAGGAGTACGGGGACCTCCCCGTCGACTGCCGGGACGGCTACGCCTTCTCGCTGCACCGCACCACGTACGAGGGCTGGACGACCGACACCGACGCGCCGACGACGGCGGATCGCCTCGGCGAATGGCTGACCGCCCGAGGCTGGACGACGAGGCCACCCGCGCAGCACGCCGACGGTGAGGTCGTGGTCGAGGCGTCCGATCCCTCGCTGGACGTCGCGACGCTCACGATCGAGATCCGCGGCGGCGCGGGCAGGGCGGACGCGATCGGCGTGGGCGCCACGAGCACCTGCTTCAACGGCGATCCCGCGGAGCTGACCGCGATCCTCTACCCCGGGTGGCCCGACCATCCCGTCGCGCACTTGCCGCTGCCCGTCGGCGAGCTCGCCGGGGCGACGCCGATCTTCGGCTTCACCGAGGATGGTGAGCCGCGGTGACGTCGGGGGTCACACCTCCCGCAGCGCGTCGCGCCCGATCTCGGCGACGGAGGTGTGCCCCGAAAGCCCGAGGGTGATGTCGAGCTCGGCCAGCACGTTGCGCACCACCTCGCGCACGCCGGCCTCGCCCGCAACGCCGAGGCCGTAGGAGTAGGGACGCCCGAGCGCGACCGCCGTCGCGCCGAGAGCGAGCGCGATGAACACGTCGGAGCCCTGCCGCACGCCGGAGTCGAAGACGATCGGCACACGTCCGGCGACGCGCTCGGCGATCGTGGGCAGCACCTCGAGGGTCGGCACGGACTGGTCGATCTGACGCCCGCCGTGGTTCGAGATCCAGATACCGTCGACGCCGGCATCGAGCGCCCGGATCGCGTCGTCGGGATGCACGATGCCTTTCAGGATGATCGGCAGCGACGTCCACTGCCGGGCCTTCGACAGGTCGTCCCACGTGAGCGCCGGCGTCGAGAACACGTCGAGGAACGTCTCCACCGCAGCGCGCGGCAGCGGCGACCGCAGATTCTCGCGCACGCTGCTCGTGCCCGTGAGGGCTGCGCCCTTGCGCGCGATCCGCACCCCCGCCGCCACCGCTTGCGGGGTGACCTTGACCGGCGGCGGAGGCGGGGCGGCAGCATCCATCGCCGTTCCGGTCGCTGAGCCTGCCGAAGCGCGCTCGCGCACCAGCTGCTGGAAGACGGGGTCGCTCGTGTACTGCGCGATGCCCATCGCACGCGTGAACGGCAGGTACGCCAGGTCGAGATCGCGCGTGCGCCATCCGAGGAGGTGGGTGTCGAGCGTCACGACGACGGCTTCGCAACCGGATGCCTCGGCCCGGCCGAGCAGCGACGCGTTGAGCTCGTCGGACGCCGACCAGTACAGCTGAAACAGCCGCGAGCCGTCGGGCGCGGCATCGGCCACCGCCTCCATCGGGAAGGAGGCCTGGTTCGACAGCGTGTACGGGACGCCGAGCGAGGCCGCCGCCCGCGCCACCGCGAGGTCGGCGTCGGCGTGGGCCATCTCCATGACCCCGAGCGGGGCGAGCAGGAGCGGCGTGGGCCGCCGCACGCCGAAGAGGTCGATCGACAGGTCGCGCGACGACACGTCCCGCAGCGGCCGCGGCCACACCTGCCAGCGGCCGAAGGCGGCGCGGTTCGCGGCGACGGTGCGCTCCGCACCCGCTCCCCCGGCGATGTACGCGAACGCCTCGGCGCTCAGCGCCTTGCGTGCCACGGCCTCGAGGGCGTCGGTGTCGACCGGCACGCGAGGCCGGGTGCCGCTGATGCCGGCGCGGTAGATGTCGGACTGGGTCCAACGCGAGATGCCGCGCGACGCGGCGGCGGGGTCGTCGGGAGCGGCGCTGCGCTGAGCCATGCGGCCCAGCCTACGCACGACCGCGTGCGCGCCGAGCCCGCCGCCGACACGGTCCGTATACGCATCGGCGGCGGGGGTTTGGGAAAGCGCTCGCCGGGAACCCTAGGGCACCGGCCGCCGGCGGCGCAAGGTGTGCAGGTCAACTCGTAAAAACGTTTCACGAAGTTCTTGCCACTCGGCACGACGCCGTGCCAGACTGCGAGCGACCGAGTGCGGGAAACGCTTTCCGCGGTCGGGACAACAAATCGGACCGCGGCACCAGCGCGGTCCACACCGGACAGGGCTCGAGTCCGTACGCGCCCGGTTCACGACGACGGATGCCGCGATGCCGCGGCGTGCGCCGTCATCCTTTGCCGATGCTGACAACAGGAGGAACCGTGCCCCACGTGTCCGCACGCGCCGACGGCGCGACGCGACCCGCAGAACACGCCCCCGCGGCCCGCGCACCCCGCCGCGGGCTTCGACTCACCGCGATCGCCGGCGCCACCGCCGTGGTCGCGGCTCTCATCACCGCGACCCCCGCCGCGGCGTTGCTCCCCCCGGCCGACGACGGCGCCTGGCGCTTCGACTTCGGCACCGCGACGAGCGCCGTCGCCGAGGGCTGGCAGCAGGTGCGCACGACATCGCTCTACACCGCCGACGCCGGCTGGGGCATCACCGTGCCCGAGGGCGTGACGCTCTTCGACCGCGACCGCAGCACCGACGGCTCCCCCACCGGCCCGATGGAGGACGACTTCGTCGCCGGCACGAACTGGGGCTTCCAGCTCGACGGCCTGCCCGAGGGCGACTACGAGGTCACCGTGACCATCGGCGACGGCCTGAGCACGGCATCCGGCACCAACGCCACCGTGACCCTCGAGGGCGTCGCGCAGACCCGCATGACCTCGGCGCGCGGCCTCAACACGACCGCGACCTTCACCACTTCCGTCACCGACGGCCAGCTCACGGTGGGCTTCACCGGCTCGGGTCTCGGTGCCTACATCAACGGCCTGGTCGTCGCGCCGATCGTTCCCGACGCGCCGACGGGCCTCGCCACGACCCGCGTCGCCTGGAACGGCGTCGACCTCGCATGGACCGCCGTCGACGGCGCGACGACGTACCAGGTGCTGCGCGCGCCCGTCGCGAACGACACCGCCGGCGAGTTCGCGCAGATCGCCGAGACCACCGACCCCTCCTACAGCGACACCTCCGTCGCCGAGGGCGCTTCGTACGCCTACGCGGTCGTCGCCGTGGACGACGACGGCGTGGCCTCCGCCCCGTCGGCCGAGGTGCGGTCGGGCGTCATCCCCGAGCTCGTCGCGCCGGCCGCCCCGGCCGACCTCGCTGTGGCGCAGGTCACGCGCGACGCGGTCGTGCTCTCGTGGTCGGCCGTCGCGAACGGCGACGAGTACGTCGTCGAGCGCGCGGGCGCCGATGGCGTCTTCTCCGCGCTCGCGACCGTCACGACGCCGGGATACACGGATGCTGCCGACACGGCGCAGCAGTGGATCTACCGCGTCACCGCCCGCAACCAGGCGGGCTCCTCGCCGGCCTCGGCCGCCGTCACCTCGAACGTGTACACCGCTCCCGCACCGCTTCCCGCCGACGATGTCGTGACGTTCGACTTCGGCCCGGGCCAGGTGGCCGACGGCGCGCTGTCGGTGACGTCGGCGACGGCGTACAACCCGGAGTGGGGCTACGGATTCTCGACTGCGCCCACCTCGGCGACGCCCGATGTCGACCGCGGCGGCTCCGACGCGCTGCGCGGCGACTTCGTCGCCGCGGCCGGCTCGACCTTCGAGGTCGACCTCGGCGCCGGCGACTACTCCGTGCGCCTGGTCTCGGGCGACGCCCAGGCGGCGACCACGACCACCGTGACGGCCGAGAGCATCGCGAAGGTGCTGGCGAACCCGCAGGCCGCGGGCGCGTTCCTCGACATGTCGTTCACGATCGCCCTCGTCGACGGCACGCTGACGCTGCAGTTCGCAGGCGACGCGCCCGCCGTCAACGCACTGACGATCACGCGCCTGCCGGCACGTGTCGCCGGCGCCATCTCGACGGCGTTCCTCACCGGCGACTCGACCGTGCAGACCTACGACCCGATCGCGTACGCGCCGCAGGCCGGCTGGGGTCAGATGATCGACCGGTTCTTCGCCGACGACATCGCCTTCCAGAACAACGCCATCGGCGGCCGCTCGTCCAAGAACTTCATCACGCAGGGCCGTCTCGACGAGGTGCTGCGCAGCATCCGTCCCGGCGACTACCTCTTCGTGCAGTTCGGGCACAACGACGCCACCCAGGGTGTCGACGACCGCTACGCGAGCCCCGCGGACTACAAGGAGTATCTGCGGGTCTACGTCGACGGCGCGCGCCAGCGCGGCGCGACCCCGATCCTCGTCACGCCGGTCTCGCGGCGGAGCTTCGACGCGGCCACCGGCATCTTCAACGTGAGCTTCCCCGAGTACGTCGACAAGATGAAGGAGCTCGCCGCCGAGGAGGACGTGCTGCTGGTCGACCTGTCGGCATCCAGCCGCGCGTACCTGAACGAGATCGGGCCGGAGGCGGCGAAGGCCGTGTTCCTGCACGTCGATCCGGGCATCTTCGCGAACCGGCCCGCCGGCATCGTGGACGACACGCACTTCCAGGAGTACGGCGCGATCCAGATGGCGCGACTCATCGCGCAGGATGTCGCGCGACTGGACTCGCCGCTCGCGGCGAAGGTCTCCGACATCGCACCGCCCGCCGACGTTCCCGCGGCTCCGCAGAACGTCGTGGCCGGCGCGATCAGCAACGGCGGCGCGACGCTGCAGTGGGATGCCTCGCCGACGGCCGACATCTACAAGATCTACCGTCAGGCGGTGGCCGACACGGCCCCCGAGTGGACGCTCGTGGGCATGGTGACGCAGACGAGCTCGATCGTGCAGGGTCTCGCCGAGGGCACCGGCTACCGGTACCGCGTCGTCGCGGTGAACGGCCGCGGCGAGTCCGCGCCGAGCACCGCCGTGACCTTCACGACGAAGCAGGCGGTGTATAAGTACGACTTCCAGCTGGCGGGCAACCCCCTGATGGCGGGGTACACCGAGGTGAACCCGAACACGGCGTACACGGCCGAGCGCGGGTACGGCTTCCTCAACACCCTGGCCGCGAACGCCGGCCGTGACCGCGGCGCCGCGACGGGCTCGAACGACCTCGTGCGCGACTTCGTGCTCCCGGGCGACAGCTCGACCTTCGCCCTGGACGTCCCGAACGGCACCTACTCGGTGAAGACCTACTCGGGCGACTGGATCGGATCGACGCGCACGAGCTTCCGCATCGAAGGCAAGGAGGCGGGCACCGGCAACGCCGGCGCCGGCAGCGTCAACTCGACCCTGCGCGGACCGTACCTCGTCACCGACGGGCAGCTCAACGTCGAGGCGTACGGCGCCGCCGCGGGCACGCGCCTCAACGGCCTGGAGATCACGCCGATCCTCCTCGGGCCGGTGGGCCTCGAGGTCGTCGATGTGAACGCCGACCCGGCAGCGCCCAGCGTCTCGCTGGCGTGGGATGCCGAGCCCGGCCTCACCTGGAACGTCTACCGGAAGTCGCCGTTCGACGCCAAGCCGGTCCTCGTCGCGGCGGTGAGCGAGCCCGCATTCGTCGACACGACGGCTCGCGTCGGGCTCGACTACGCGTACCACGTGACCGCGGTCGACCAGACGAAGCTCGAGTCGGTGCCGTCGGCCACGGTCGAGGTCTCGTTCGTCGACGCCGACGTGACGCCGCCCGCGGCACCGTCGGGACTCGCGGTCGAGAGCATCGAGAAGCGCTCGGTGGAGTTCTCGTGGGCGCAGCCGCTGGGTGCGCTGTACTACCTGGTGTTCCGCTCCGAGGTCGAGGGCGAGCGCGGCGAGCTGATCGGCGTGGCCGACGCGAGCCGCTACACCGACACCGACGTGCTCACCACGATCCCGTACTTCTACACGGTGGTCGCGGTGAACGCGGGCGGCGCCGGCGCTGCGTCCGCGCAGCTCGGCACCGAGGCGGTGACGGTGCTGCAGCGGCAGGCCGAGTACCTCGATCGCGCCCCGGCGGCGGTGTCGACGGATGCCGGGAACCTGGTGTCGTGGCGCATGCTCGGCACCGATCCCGACAGCGTCGCGTTCCACGTCTACCGTGACGGGAAGCGGGTCACGACGGCGCCGATCACGGACTCGACCAACTATCTCGACGAGGCCGGGGGCGCAGCATCCGTCTACTTCATCACCAAGGTGCTGGACGGCGTGGAGACGACTGAGACGGAGTCCTTCGGCATGCAGACCGGTGCGTACCGGTCGGTGCCGCTCGACAAGCCGGCCGACGCCTACAGCAAGGACGGCCAGCCGTACACCTACTCCGCCAACGACACCAGCGTGGGCGACGTGGACGGCGACGGCCAGTACGAGCTGCTGGTGAAGTGGGACCCGTCCAACGCGAAGGACAACTCGCAGGCCGGGTACACCGGCAACGTGTACCTCGACGCCTACCGGCTCGACGGCACGCGGCTGTGGCGCATCGACCTGGGCGTGAACATCCGGGCCGGCGCGCACTACACGCAGTTCCAGGTGTACGACTACGACGGCGACGGACGTGCCGAGGTCATCATGAAGACCGGCGACGGCACGATCGACGGCGTCGGCCAGCCGATCGGCAACGCCGGCGCCGACTACCGCAACAGCTCGGGCTACGTGCTCACAGGCCCCGAGTACCTCACGGTGTTCAACGGCCTGACCGGCGCCGCGATCGACACGGTGGACTACGTGCCGGCCCGCGGTGACGTCGGAGCGTGGGGCGATGCCTACGGCAACCGCGTCGACCGGTTCCTGGCCGCGACGGCATACCTCGACGGCGAGCACCCGAGCGCGGTCTTCAGCCGTGGGTACTACACCCGCGCGGTGATGGCGGCGTACGACTTCGACGGCTCGAAGCTCACCCAGCGGTGGGTGCTCGACTCGAACGAGGACGGCAACGAGGGCTTCTACGGGATGGGCAACCACAATCTGTCGGTGGCCGACGTGGACGGCGACTCGAAGGACGAGATCGTCTACGGCTCGGCGACGGTCGACGACGACGGGCAGCTGCTCTACTCGACCGGCCTCGGCCACGGGGACGCGATCCACGTGTCGGACCTCGTGCCCTCGAACCCGGGCCTGGAGGTCTTCGCGGCCCACGAGGACATGGCCAACTCCGGCAACGTGGGCGCCACGATGCGCGACGCCCGCACCGGCGAGGTGCTGTGGTCGATCCCCGCGGTGAAGGACACCGGCCGCGCGGCGTCGGGCGACATCGATCCCCGCTACGAAGGGGCCGAGGGATGGGCCATCGGCGGCGACGCCGCGTGGAACTCTCCGGTCGGCCAGCTGAAGTCCTCCACGGGGGAGCTGATCGGCGAGAAGATCCCGGCGGCGAACTTCCTCGCGTGGTTCGACGGCGACCCGCTCCGCGAGATCGTCGACCACGAATGGAACGCGACCACGTCCCAGGGCGTGCCGACGATCGCCAAGTGGAACTGGGAGACCGAGTCCGCCGACGTGATCGTGAAGGGCGACGGCGCCCGGTCGAACAACTCTACGAAGGGAACGCCCAACCTGCAGGCCGACCTGTTCGGCGACTGGCGTGAGGAGATCGCGTGGCGCTCGGCGGACTCGAGCGAGCTGCGGATCTACTCGACCACCGACGAGACCGACCTGCGCATCCGCACGCTGATGCACGACCCGGTCTACCGCCTGTCGGTGGCATGGCAGAACACCGGCTACAACCAGCCGCCGCAGACGTCGTTCTTCCTGGGCGACGGCATGACCGAGCCGCCGGCACCGCGCATCGCCGTCACCGGCGACCCCTCGGGCGCGACGGACACCACGGCGCCGGTGCTGTCGGGGCTGCCCGCGGACGGCACGCTGCTGCCCAGCACGGGCACGTTCCCGGTGGGGGTGAGCGCGGACGACCCGGAGTCGGGCGTGCGCAACCTCGACATCGCGTTCGACGGCGCGCCGGTCGCACCAGGCCAGGTCATCGCTCTAGCCGACAAGGTGGGCGTGCACACGCTCACCGTCAACGCGGTGAACCACGACGGCCTCGTCACGGCCGCGTCGGTGCAGCTGCTGGTGTTCGACGACGAAGGCGCCACGGCCAAGCCCGGCCGCGGTGCGCTGTCGACGAACTCCGGCTGGGAGGACGGCCTGCACGACGGCACGTTCACGGTGTCGATGAACCTCTGGTCGGGGGTCAACGGCGCGGTGTACAAGCTGTACGAGAACGGCACCCTCATCGCCACGAAGCTGCTCGACGCGAACTCTCCCAAGGCACAGCTGGCGACGGTCGACGTGTCGGGCAAGCCCAACGGCACCTACGTGTACACCGGCGAGCTGAGCAACGCGAAGGGCACCACCGCGACCACCTCGGTCACGGTGAAGGTGAAGGATGCCGCACCCGCGGCGCCCGTCCTCTCCCACGACAACTGGGACAAGGACGGCAACTACACCGTCACCGCCAACCTGTGGTGGGGCACCAACGCCACCACCTACCGGCTGTTCGAGAACGGCACGGTGATCGACCAGCAGTCGCTCACCGCGGCCTCCCCGAACGCGCAGCAGGCGAAGACCGCCGTCGCGGGACGCGTCCCCGGCACGTACACCTACGTCGCCGAGTTCGCCAACGCCGCCGGAGCCACCAACTCCACAGCGATCACGGTCACCGTGAAGTAGCGGGACACCGCGAATGCGGCCGGTCGCCTTCGGGCGGCCGGCCGCTTCGCGTTGCCGGCCGCGTGACCCGGGGTCAGCCGCCGAAGCCGCACCAGGCGGCGACCCACGTCAGGATGCGCCCGCGCATCTCCTCGCCGACGAACAGCTCGACCGAACCGGACTCGCCCTCGAGCTCGACGGCCAGGTCGAAGATCGTGCCGCGCTTGTCCTCCTGGACGGCGTGCGGGTCGCATCGGAAGGGCACGATCGGGATCTGCACCACGATCGGCGCCACGTCCCCCTCGGCGACCTCGATGTCGAGCGTGTGAACCTCCTCCGAGGTGGCTCCGGCGAAGTCGATCAGGTTCGTGCGTCCGATGCCCTCGATCGTCACCGCCCCGTCGCCGGTCGGGCTGACCGTGAGCTCGAGCGCCGCAGGCGCGCCGGGTGCGGAGGGCTCGAAGCCGGTGAAGGCGAGGGCGGCAGCATCCGTCACCCTCTCGAGCAGGCACTCGCGGGCGTGGAGCTCCGCGAGGAACCCGAGGGGATCGGGAGCGGATGCCGTCACCTCGGTCGACGCGGCGTCACCGGTCAGCTCGAGCACGACGTGGGCCTCGCCGTGGTCGGGCGCGGTGCAGTCGACGGGCGGCAGCTGCACGCGGATGTCGACGGTGCCCCCGGGCGGCACGGTGCTGACGCGACCGGCGATCACGCGGATCGCGGGGCCGTCGAATCGCGCGTCTTCGACGCGGACCTCTCCGACCGTGAGCGGCGCATCGCCGCCGTTCTCGAGATGCACCTGGGCCTGGCGGCCGGCGACGTCCGAGCGCAGCTGCTGGAGCTCGACGGCGACTCCGGCGGGCAGCGTCAGCTCGGACTCGGGGCTCTCGGGCGACGCGGCGCACCCGGTCAGCGCCAGCGCACCCGCGAGCGCGACCACCCCGAGGCGGGGACGCGGTCGCGCCGGGGTCCGCATCGGCCTACCGCGTCAGCGTCTCGCGCGCGACGGTGAAGTCCTCGAGCGCCACCGGGTCGATGTCGACGCCCAGCCCGTGGCCGATCGGCACGCGTACGTGCCCGTCCTCGAGCACGGCGGGCTCGGTGACGATGTCGCGCGTGTAGAAGCGGCTCGAGGCCGAGACGTCGCCCGGCAGCGTGAAGCCCGGGAGCGCGGCGAGGGCCGCGTTGGCGGCACGGCCGATGCCGGTCTCGAGCATGCCGCCGCACCACACCGGCACGCCCGCCGAGAGGCACCGGTCGTGGATCTTCAGCGCCTCGAGATACCCGCCGACCCGACCGGCCTTGATGTTGATGACGGATGCCGAGCCCAGCGCGAGCGCGTCGGCCGCGGCCTTGTCGGACACGATGGACTCGTCGAGGCAGACGGGGGTGCGGAGGCGGCGAGCGAGCGTCGCGTGGTCGACGAGGTCGTCCTCCTGCAGCGGCTGCTCGATGAGGAGCAGGTCGAAGCGGTCGAGCTCGGCGAGGGTGTCGGCATCCGCCATCGTGAAGGCGGAGTTCGCGTCGACCTGCAGCGGGATCGCACCGAACGCATCGCGCACGGCGGCCGTGTCGCCGACATCGCGGCCGGGTTTGATCTTGATCTTGATGCGCACGTAGCCCTCGTCGAGATAGTCGCGCACGGTCTCGACGAGCGCGGCGGGATCGCGCTGGATGCCGACCGACACCCCGCTCGGCACACGGTCGCGCACGGCCCCGGCGTACTCGGCGAAGCTGCGCCCCTCTGCGCGCAGCGCCGCATCGAGCACGGCGAGCTCGAGTCCGGCCTTGGCCATGCGATGGCCCTTGAAGGGCTCGAGCACACCCGCGACCTCCTCGGGCGCGAGGCGCTCCCGGTCGAGGAGTGCCGGCGCGAGGAAGCGCAGCGCGACGTCCCACGCGCCCTGCGTGTACTCGCTCGAGTACAGCGGATCGGCCTGCGTGACGACTTCGCCCCAGCCGTCGCCGTCAGCGGTGAGCGCCCGCACGACGATGACCTCGCGCACCGTCTCGGTGCCGAACGATGTGGTGAACGGAGCGACGAGCGGCAGGTGCAGCACTCGCAGCTCGAATCCTTCGAGGGTGACGGATGCCGCCGGCCGGGCGATGGGCATGCGCTCAGCGTACGCCCGGCCGGCGACGGAGCGAGGCGGTCAGTGCGCGAAGCGCGCGGCCTGGACGTCTCGGAGGACCGGGACGTACGTGGACCGGGCGACCCGCGGCCGCCGACGACGCGGTTCTGCCGGCGCCGTGTGGTGCGCCGTTCCCCGCAGCGCGTCGCTCATAGCGACGATCAGGGTCTCGATGTGCTCGCGCATGATTCCTCCTCGTTCCCCTGAGAAGAGCCCGCGGTGCCGCCGGTGATACGTCTGTCTATCTGTCCGTCACGCTACGCCCGGGGTCCGACATCGGCCCCGGCGCCGGCCTGCGAAACACGGGGATCCCGCGGGAATCGGCCGGGCACGCGGCATCCGTCCGATTCCCACGGGATCTCCGATTCCTGCGGAGCCGATCCGGAGGTCAGGCGGGGAGCTCGGCGAAGGCGCGCACGGGGAAGGTGCCGAAGCCCTCGACGGCGGGCGGCGCCGCGGTGAACCGCGCGCCGCGCGGCGGCAGCGAACCGAGGTTCGTGAGGTGCTCGACGACGTGCACGCCGGCGCCGAGCAGCAGCGAGTGCGCAGGCCGCTCGCCGCCCGACTCGGTGTCGTCGATGTTCACCGAGTCGATGCCGACGAGCACCGCCCCGGCGTCGATGAGCCACTGGGAAGCCTCGCCCGTGAGGAACGGCGCCCCGGCTCCGTACTCCGGCTGCCCGAACCAGCGGTCCCAGCCGGTGTGCAGCAGGACGGCCGCGCCACGCACGTCGCGATCGGCGAGCGTGGTGGAACGGATGCCTCGGCGCGAGGCATCCCACGCGTCCTCGAGGTGGAACACTTCGGCGCGCAGGCCCACCAGCGACGACAGGTCGAGGCCCGCCAGGTCGCTGCCGTCGGCGTAGCGGTGGAACGGCGAGTCGAGGTAGGTGCCGGTGTTGCCGATCATGTGGATGACGTCCATCGCGAACTCCGTGCCCGGCGCGTACCGGGCGCGCGAGTCCTCGCGGGTGAGGTGGGGCGTGATCGTGGGCGCGGGAAGGCCGGGGTAGGTCACGAGCCCGGCGCGGATCGGGTGGCTGAGATCCACCACACGCGTTCCGCCGGCGGCCGGGGAGGCGGCATCCACTCCCCTGCTGCCGCGGTGCGGCTCCTCGACGATGCGCAGGCCCCGTAGTTCCACCTCGTCGACGAGGGCCAGCCCGAGGTGCGCGATCAGCAGCTGCGCGATCCCGTCCTCCGTGGCGTCTCGGCTCGGAAGGTCGAGCCGGAACCCCGTGCCGGCGAGGCCACCGCCGTTGGCGAAGCGGATGTCGAAGTCGAAGTGGGCGCGGTACTCGGGCATGCGGTCAGCGTAGGGGCGCAGCATCCGTCTCCCACGGCTGGATTCGGAGAATGGCAGGCGACTCCCGTCAGACGGCAGGAATGCTCCGGCTACTCAGGGACGGACGAGCAGGTACCCGCGCGCGTCGTCGAAGCCGCCGATGACGAGGCCCTCGGCCAGGTGCCCGACGAGCTGCTCGCGCACGCGCGTGCGCCAGACCGCGGCATCCACCGGCGTCTCACGGCGGAGGGTCTCGATGTCGTGCGGGATCTCGACCGAGGCGACCACGCGCTCGTCTTCGGGGGTGGGCACCGGCGGCGCGGCGAGCGCCCACGAGACCATGATGCGGTCGGTCTCGTCGCCGCGGTTGACACCGTCGTCCATCGGGCCGTAGTGGTTCACGAGGTATTCGGTGACCCGCGTGCCCAGCACGCGGAGGTTGAAGTGGGCGTTGCGGGCGACGAGCGGGTCGAACGTCCACGTGATGTGGCCGACGCCCCGCGCGAGGCCCCACTCCTGCTGGTGCCGTTTCAGCACGCGGCCGAGCCCCTGCGCCTGGTGGTCGGGGAGGACGCCGGTGATGTGACTGTGCATCGAGCGCGCGGCGGGCTCCGCGAAGAACGCGACGGATGCCCCGACCATGCGCTCCTCGTCGTACAGGCCGACGGCGTAATTGCCGGCGTGGGCGAGCGCGCGCAGCAGGTTCGGCGGCATGCCGCCCCGGTCGCCGCCCCACACCTCGGCGAGCACAGCCGATGCGCGGTGGACCTCTTCGACGGTGTCGAGGAAGCGGATGTCGATGCCGGGCGGCGTCGCGGTCTCGGCCATGTGCTCACGGTACTCCGCCGCTCGGGCGTTTCGTCTCGCTCGTTCCTCGCACGCTCGACGACGGGGCGGGGGCGGAGCCCGGTGCCCGCAGCCCCAGATAGCCTGAACTGATGGGCACGGGTGACGAGGATGCGAGAAGAAGACTCACCCGGATGCCTCGCCAGGGCGCCATCGTGGCGGTCCTGGCGATCGCGGGCCTCGCGTCCTCCTTCATGTTCACGCTCGTCGTGCCCATCCAGTCGAAGCTGCCCGAGCTCCTGAACGCGAGCCGCGACGACACCGCGTGGGTCGTGACCTCGACCCTTCTCGCTGCCGCGGTGATGACCCCGATCGCCGGACGTCTCGGCGACATGTACGGCAAGCGCCGCATCGTGCTCGTGCTGCTGGCGCTGCTGGTCGCCGGATCGGTGATCGCCGCCGCCTCCCCCGGCATCGTCGGCGTGATCATCGGCCGCACCCTCCAGGGCGCCGTGACCGGCGTGATCCCGCTCGGCATCTCGATCCTGCGCGACGTGCTGCACGAAGACCGGGTGGACTCGGCCATCGCCCTCATCAGTGCGACGCTCGGCGTGGGCGGTGCTCTGGGGCTCCCGATCAGCGCGTTCATCACCGAGCGCAGCGACTGGCACGTGCTGTTCTGGGTCGCCGCCGGCCTCGGCGCGATCGTGTTCGCCCTCGTGCTGTGGATCGTGCCGGTGAGCGCCCTGCGCACGGGAGGGAAGTTCGACTACCTCGGCGCGGCCGGCCTCGCGATCGGCCTCGTCGGCGTGCTCCTCGCGGTGTCGCGGGGCAACGAGTGGGGCTGGACCTCCCCCGTGGTGCTCGCGTGCGGCCTCGGCGGCCTCGCCGTGCTGCTGCTGTGGGGCTGGTACGAACTGCGCATCACGGACCCGCTGCTCGACCTCCGCGTCGCGGCGCGGCGGCCCGTGCTGCTCACCAACCTCGCCTCGATCGCGTTCGGCTTCTCGCTGTTCGCGTCGAACGTGATCTACCCGCAGATGCTCGAGCTGCCGACCGCGGCAGGCGGGTTCGGCCTGTCGCTCGTGGCCGCGAGCCTCATCGTGATGCCGGCAGGTCTCGTGATGATGGTGCTCTCGCCCTTCTCGGGGCAGCTCGCGCGCACGGTCGGGCCGAAGCTGCTCCTCGTCGTCGGCGCCATCTCGCTCGTCATCACCTACGGATTCACCCTGCTGTTCGCGAGCGAGGTGTGGCAGATCCTCGTGGCGAACATCGGCATCGGCTTCGGTATCGGCTTCGGCTACGCGGCGATGCCGATGCTCATCATGCGCTCAGTGCCGCAGTCCGAGACGGGCGCGTCGAACGGCCTCAACGCGCTGTTCCGCTCGCTCGGCACCAGCACCGCCGCCGCCGTGATCGGCGCGGTGCTCGCGACGTTCGCGGTGGAGGTCGACGGTGTGCCGGTGCCCGATCCGGCGGCGTTCCACATCTCGTTCCTGCTCGGCGGCGGGGCCGCGCTCGTCGCGCTGCTGGTCGCGCTGTTCATCCCGCGCCACCACGCGCCCCAGGAGCGGCATCCGTCCCTCCCGGAGTGATCCGGGTCGCTCCGCCTCACCTGAGGAGCAGCACCTCGTCCTCAAATGAGGACCTGAGCCGATATGCGGAGCCAAACCGGCCGAACGCTCCTCAACTCGGCACAGGTCCTCAACTGAGGACCGACGTCTCGGCGACGGGGCGAGCGGGCGGGGGTCAGCCGCGCAGCCGCGCGAGCCTCGAAGAGCCCGGCGCCAGCCGCTCCGCCACGGCCACCGCCGACACGATCGCGCTCTCGTGGGAGTCGGCGTCGGCGGTGTACAGCCCCGCGAGCGACACCCCGTGCCGCCCCTGCAGCGGGCGCAGCCGTCGCTGCGCGTCGAAGTACTCGGTGTCGATGAGGCCGTGACGGTAGGTCGCGGTCGCGTAGAGCGGCTGCGGCAGCTCAGCGTCGTACGTCACCCAGCTCTTGAACACGTCGACCCCGCGCGAGGGGTTCCAGATCAAGAGCGAGCTGTGCGCAGCATCCGTCCGCACGTTCACGACCGACCACGCGCGCTCGTCGCGCGGCATCAGCCGCCGGTCGCCGTGGATCGCGATCGTCGTGTCGAAGTACCCGAAGCGCGCGAGCTGCGAGGTCACCTCGGCGAACTCCGGCAGCGGCGCCAGCAGATCGTGCGCCGTGCGCGCGTCGCACGCGAACACGAGATGGTCGAACGGATGCTGCGCCCCGGCCGCCTCGACGAGCAGCGTGCCGTCGGCATCCCGCGTGACGGAATCGACCGGCGCGCCCGTGCGCAGGCTCGCGCGCTCGAGCGAGGCGACGAGGGCGTCGACGTAGACGCGGAGCCCGCCGGGGATCTCGCTCTGCTCGGGCGGCGTCAGCCCGCGCGGGAGGTTCGCGCCCAAGTAGTACAGCGCGTTGTATGCGGCGAACCGGCGGAAGTCGGAGAGGTCGACGCACCAGAACGCGAGCAGCAGCGGGGAGAGGAAGTCGTCGACGAACGCCTTCGGCAGCCGCTCGCGCTCGACGTACTCCGCGATCGTCACGGTCGTGTCGTGCTCGGCGAGGAACGCGGGCAGGCGCGACAGGAACGCCCGGAAGCGCACCAGGTGGACGATCGCGCGCGGCGTGAGCGACGCCCACACCGGCTGGCCGCCCCGGAACGGCGGCATCGCGACCGGCCGCGTGCCGTCGACCTGCGTCACCGTCAACGTCGCCGGGTACGTCGTGCGGGGCACCTCGAGCTCGTCGAGCAGCCGGTTGAACGCCGCGTACGCGGCGCTGCGCGCGAAGAACTGGAACCCGGCGTCGACACGGAGCGCCCGGCCGTCGACTTCGATGTCGACCGTGTGCGCGTGACCGCCGAGACGGTCGTCCTTCTCGAACAGCGTGACGTCGTGGTCCTGCTCGAGCAGCCATGCGGCCGCGAGTCCCGCGGCGCCGCCGCCGATGATGCCGATCCGCATGTGCGTGCCGTTCTGTGAGCCCCCGCTCAGACTAGGGCGTTCGCCCCTGGGGCTATCGCGCCCGCGCACCCCGTCGCTAGCCTGACGTCAACCGGGGGCGACGGGAGCGGGCGATGGACGGACGTGAGCAGGGCTTTCAGGGGGACGACGCGACGCGGGGAGATCGCAAGCCCGAGCAGGTACCGGTCGGCCCGCCCGACGGGGCCACGGCCGCCGCGGATGCCACCCGAACCGGCACGGTAGCCGCCGCGAGCGGCACGGATGCCGCGGGCACCACCGCGCCGGAGGACGGCGCCGACCACGACACCCGGTTCTTCGGGCAGCCCTGGGCCCTCGCGCACATCTTCGGCGTGGAGATGTGGGAGCGGTTCAGCTTCTACGGCATGCAGGGGATCCTGCTCATCTACATGTACTACTCGGTCGCCGACGGTGGCCTGGGCATCCCGGAGGCGACGGCGACCGGCATCGTCGGCGCCTACGGCGGCACCGTGTACCTCTCGACGATCCTGGGCGCCTGGGTCGCTGACCGGCTGCTCGGCTCGGAGCGGGTGCTCTTCTTCAGCGCGTGGGTCATCATGGCGGGCCACATCGCCCTCGCGCTGCTCCCGAGCGTGTGGGGGCTGGGCGTCGGCCTCATCCTCGTCGCCGTCGGCTCGGGCGGGCTGAAGGCCAACGCGACCGCCGTCGTCGGCACGCTCTACTCCCCGAAGGATCCGCGCCGAGACGCCGGGTTCTCCCTCTTCTATCTCGGCATCAACCTCGGTGCGTTCCTCGGCCCGCTCGTGACCGGGTTCCTGCAGAGCAACGTCGGGTTCCACTGGGGATTCGGGGTCGCGGCGATCGGCATGGCGATCGGCCTCATCCAGTACTCGTTCGGACGCAAGCAGTTGCCGGCGTCGTCACGGGTGGTCGCGAACCCGCTCCCCTCGAACCGCCGGGGCATGATGATCGGCATCGGCATCGCGGGGCTGCTGCTTATCGTGGTGCTCGTACTCACCGGGGTCATCCGCGCCGATAACCTCGCCGGCGTCGTGATCCTCGTCACTCTTGCCGCTGCCATCGCCTACTTCTGCGTGATCATCTCGTCGCGCGCGATCAGCGGCGACGACCGCTCGCGCGTCATCGGGTTCATCCCGCTCTTCATCGTCAACGTCGGCTTCTGGTCGTTGTACCAGCAGCAGTTCACGGTGCTGACGATCTACTCCGACAAGCAGCTGGACCGCACGATCTTCGGCTGGGAGATGCCGGTGTCGTGGGTGAACTCGATCAACCCGATCTTCGTCATCATCCTGTCGGGCGTCTTCGCCGCCATCTGGACGAAGCTCGGCAACCGCGCCCCGTCGGCGCCCGTGAAGTTCTCGCTCGGCGCGATGATCATGGGCGTCGCATTCCTGCTCTTCCTGCCGTGGGCGAACGGCGCGCCGAACTCGACCCCGCTCCTGGCCATCGTGATGATCCTCTTCGTGTTCACGATCGCCGAGCTGTTCATCTCTCCTCCGGGTCTTTCGGTGACCACGAAGCTCGCACCCGAGCGGTTCCACACCCAGATGGTGGCGTTGTACTTCCTCTCGATCGCGCTCGGCACCGCGATCGCCGGCTGGCTCGCCCAGTTCTACGACCCGACGAACGAGATCCCGTACTTCACGCTCCTCGGCGGCATCGCCATCGTGCTGGGCCTCGCCCTGCTCGCCGCGGTCAAGCCGGTGCTGAAGCTGATGCGCGGCGTGCGCTGAGAATCACGGATGCTGCGGCCCGCGGCATCCTGGACCCACGCCGTCCGGCCACTGTCAGTCCGAGATGAGGGTGCCGCCGTCGATCACGATGTTCTGACCGCTCACGAACGCGCCGGCGGGCGACGCCAGCCAAACGACGGCGCCGGCGACCTCCGCCGGCGTCCCGAAGCGGCCGAGCGGCGTCTTCGCGAGGCGCACGAGGGCGGCGGACGGGTCGTCGGTGATCGGCCGCGCGAAGTCCGTCGCGATGACGCCGGGCGAGATCGCGTTCGCCCGGATGCCGCGTGAGCCCCACTGCACGGCCAGATTGCGGGCGAGCTGGGCATTCGCGGCCTTCGTGACGCCGTAGCCCGACAACAGCCGGTTGCCGCGCAGGCCCGAGAGGCTCGACATCACGATGAAGGCTCCTCCGCCGCCCTCGGCCACGACCGGCAGCGCGAGGTCGGCCAGCTGTGCGACTGAGCGCACGTGGAGGTCGAACATGCGGTCGAGCCGCTCGATGGCGTCGGCGTCCGGGTCGTCGAGCGCGGCGCCGGCGTTCGCGACGACGGTGTCGAGCCGCCCGAATAGCCGCACCACGGTGTCGACGACACCGGCGAGAGCCGCGGCATCCGTCACATCGCACGCGACGCCGATCGCATCGGCGCCCTGGCCGACGAGGTCCGCCGCGGCGCGCTCGGGCTCCGACGACGCCAGACCCGCGAGCACCACGCGCGCACCCGCTGCGGCGAGCGCCTCGGCAGCCGCGCGCCCGATGCCGGTCGCGGCCCCCGTGACCACGGCGACCTGACCCGCGCACGAGAAGAGCCGCGCGGGTGCGAGCGGCGAGGATTCCATGTGCTCATCCTCGCGCGCGAGGCGCCGGCGCGGGTTCGGGGATTCCGATGCGCGGCATCAGCGGATGCCGGTTCCCGCCGCCGTCACGGCGGGCTAGCGTCGCGTCCATGACCAGGTATCCGGGGCTCCAAGGACGCACGATCGTCGTCACCGGGGCGGGAGGCGGCCAGGGCGCCGCAGAGGCGCGCGTACTCGCGGAAGCGGGAGCACGCGTCATCGCCACGGATGTGATGGATGCCGGCACCGCCGTTACTTCGAGCGTCGAGTACCGGCGGCTGGACGTGTCGGACGAGCGAGACTGGACGGCTCTCGCCGCCTCCCTGGCGGAAGTGCTCGACGGCGAACCTCTCCGCGGTCTCGTGAACAACGCCGGCATCACGCATCGTGCGCGGCTCGGCGCCGTCGAGCGTGCGGATTGGGACCGGGTGCTCGCGGTCAACCTCACCGGGCCCATGCTCGGCATTCAGGCGCTCGCGCCGCTCATGGGCCTGGGCTCGTCGATCGTCAACATCGGCTCGTCGGCGGCGCTCAATGCGCACTACCCCGTGGCGTACACGACGTCGAAATGGGGGCTTCGCGGCCTCACCCATGTCGCGGCGACGGAACTCGGGGCGCGAGGCATCCGTGTCAACGTCGTGCACCCCGGCTTCATCGAGACGCCCATGACCGCGAACGCACCCGAGGCGATGCGCGCGGCGCAGCTCGCCCTGACCCCGCTGGACAGGCTCGGGCAGGCGGACGAGGTCGCCGAGGCGGTCGCGTTCCTGCTGTCGGACGCCGCGTCGTATCTCACCGGAGCGGAGATCCCCGTCGACGGCGGTGCGACGTCGTCGGCCGGGGCCAAGTTCATGGCCGACCGCATCGCGGGCCGCTGACTTCGACCGCCACAACTCCTCAGAATCGGCGCCGCCTGCCCAGAACCGGCGCCAGGGCCCGTCCGCCGCTCGGATCTGAGGAGTTTTGGCGACGTCCGCCCGGTCAGGACCCGAGCGGGGTGCGGCCCTTCGCCCGGGCGGCACGCTCGGCGCCCGCGAGGATCTCCGAGTTGAAGAACTCCTGCTGCAGGATCACCGCGCCGTCCTGCACGCGGATCAGGTGCACGAACGACTGCGGGTAGGGCTCACCGAGGAACCGCGCCTCGTCGACCATCCGGCTCGTCACGAAGAAGAGACCGGGGTCGACGCAGTCGTGGATCACGAGGTCGGTGTGCACGACGCTCTCGAACATGCCGGCGTTCGCGTGGGTGTTGGCGACGATGTCGTCGCGGCCCTCCCACCGCGTCTTGGGCAGCTCGGACGGCGCGAACGGCAGCTCCTTCACGCCGTCCGGGTGCCACAGGGCGATCCGCTCGGCCGGGTTGTCGAGGTTCGAGGTGAAGAACGCCTCGACCACCGCACGGTTCGCGGCGCGGAGCGCGGCGTCCGCGCCGGTCACCGCGCGACTTCCTCGACCCGCGCGGCGTCCAGCTGCTCGACGAGCTTGCGGGCGCCGCGGACGGCGATCGCGACGCTCATGAGCGTCGGGTTCATCGCGTTCGCGGTCGGGATCGTCCCGTTGCCGCCGACGACGAGGCCGTCCACCCCCCAGACGCGCGACCACGGATCGGCGACCGAGGTGCCGTCGTCGGCCTCGCCGACGCGGTAGGTGCCCATGTAGTGCAGGCTCGAGCCGTTCGGCAGCAGCCGCGGCTCGGCCACGAACCGGCCGAGTGCCCGCCCAGCGCGGCGCAGCCGCTCTGTCGCAGCGGCGATCTCGGCGTCCTCGGCGTCCGTGAGCGCGTACTCGATCGTCATGTTCGGGAAGCCGCGGTAGTCGGGCTCATCGTCGTCGAAGGTGACGGCGTCCTCGTACCGCGGGCGCTTGCGCATGCCGTAGCCCATGTTGACGTAGCCCCACTTGTTGCCGGCCGCAGGGTGCGAGGGGTCGAGCTCGAAAGGCGGGTTCTCGGCGTACATGACCTGCAGGGCGAAGGGGTGGTCGGGCTCCGAGAACGGGATGCGATTGACCGCCGCGACAGGGTCGGCGGGATTGTGCGCCCGCCGCGCGAGCTCGTCCTCCAGGTCTGCCTCGGTCGCGAACCGGCTGATCTTCTCGGCGTCGATCGCCACCGTCGAGATGACGACGGGATGCTCGGTGAGGTAGTGGCCGAGGGCGGAAGGACGGATGCCGGAGGCCCACAGCAGCTGCGGAGTGCGGAAGGCGTCCGCGGCGACGACGACGGCGTCGGCCTCGAACGTGTAGGTCTCGTGCGTGCGCAGGTCCTCGACCGTCACGCCCGTGACCCGATCCCTGTCGCGCTCGATCCGTCGCACGAGCGACAGGTCGCGCAGCTCGAAGCGCTCCGCCAGCGGTGAGGCGGGGTCGATGAGCGGGCCGAGCACGACGTCGGCTCCGGCCCAGCGCATCGAGCCGTCGGGCTGGGGGTCGCCGGCCACGGGGAGCGTGCTCGGGCGGTAGCCCTCCGGCAGCTCGGCCGCGAACTCCTCCTCCAGGAGCGAGCGGATGCCGCCGCCCACGGCGGAGTCGGCGAACGCCGCACTCTGCACGTGCAGCAGGTCACCGGCGGCGGAGATGAGGTCGTCCCATTCGGCGTCGGCGATGAAGGGGATCTTCTCGCTGAACGCCGGCGATGGCGTCGCGCACGTCCAATGGGCCCCCTGGCCGCCGACGTTCGTCGCGGCGGCCGCCGCGGGGAAAGTGGCGGCGCGCGCGGATCCCGGCCCGCCGAAGTCGAGGAGGTGCGTCCCCTGCCGGGCCGTGAACATGCCCTCGACGACGACACCGGCGGGGATGCCGAGGCTCTCGCGGAACGCGCCGGACTGCGGCCCCTGCGACATCTCGCGGGCACGGGCCTTCTTGTCGGGGTCGGCGATGTTGCGGACGCTCTCCCCGGGGATCGCGGTGAGCTGCGGACCCGCCTCGAACATCACGACGCGCGCGTCGGGGCTGGTCTCGAGGATGACGCGGGCGTACGCGGAGCCGATCGGGCCGGAGCCGACGATGGCGACGGTGGGGGTGGACGACATGGGAGTACCTCTTCTGGTCACGCGGTGAGGGGTTCGGAACGGGGTGCCGGTGCGGGCTCGGACTCGTCCGAGAGGCGACCGGCAGGAAGGAGTACGGCGGCGACGACGCCGGCGGCGTAGGTGACGGCGAGCGCCGCGAACACGGGAGCGAAGACGCCGCTGTAGATCCCGGCGACCTGGTTCTGCACCACCGCGGACGCGTCGTGGACGAACTGTGGCGTCAGGGTCGCGGCATCGAGCGACGACGGGAGCAGCGCCGCGACGCCGAAGCCGATCACACCGCCGATGATCGCGGTCGCGACGGTCGAGCCGACCTGGCGCACCAGGTTCACCGTCGCCGTCATGCTGCCGGTGTCGCGACGCGGCGCCGCGCTCTGCACGACCGCGATGACGAGACTCATGAAGGCGCCGGTCCCGACCCCGACGACGGCCATGAGGATCATCGGCACCCACAGCGGCAGTCCCACCGGAAGGACCGACATGGCGAACAGCCCGGCGGCGCTCAGCGCGGTGCCCGCGATGCAGTAGACGCGGTAGTGGCCGGTGCGGCTCACGAGCCACCCGGTCGCGAGATTGCTCACCAGCATCCCGAACACGGTCGCGATGGGCACGAGACCCGACACCGTCGCGCTCGTGCGGTAGGCCATCTGGATGTACGTGGGCAGATACGCCGTGATCGAGAACAGGCCGATGCCGATGATGGCCGACAGCACTGTGCCGACCGCGATGGTCCGGTCGGCGAAGAGCCGCAGCGGAACCAGCGGTTCGGGCGCCCGCAGCTCGATGAGGAAGAACGCGGCGAACGCCATGCCCGCCACGACGAAGGCGACGACGGATGCTGCAGCCAGCGCGGGATCGCCGATCCACGTCACCGCGAGCACCAGAGCGACCATCGCGATCGCAAACGAGACGGAGCCGCCGACATCGAACCGGCGCCGGCCGAAGCCGGGCAGATGAGGCACGGCGACGAGCGCGAGCAGGAGCGCGGCGACGCCGAACGGGATGTTGATCCAGAACACCCAGGACCAGCCCCAGTAGTCCGTGATGAGCCCGCCGAGCACGGGGCCGACGAGGATCGCGACGGGGAAGGCGGCGCCGATGATCGCGAGATACCGGGGCCGCTCGCGCGGGGTGGTGACACGGGCCACGATCGTCTGCGACATCAGGTGCAGGCCCGCCGAGCTCATGCCCTGCACGACCCGCGCGGCGATCAGCTGCGGCATGTCCTGCGCGAAGCCGCACGCGAGCGACGCGACGAGGAACAGCACCAGGGACACCAGGAACACGGCGCGCGGTCCCACCGCGTCGCCGAGCTTGCCGAGCACCGGCAGAAGGACGGTGCTCGCCAGCGTGTAGCCGACGACGACCCACCCCATCTGGGCGAGGGCGCCGAGTTCTCCTGCGACGGTCGCGAGGGAGGTCGACACGATCGTGTGGTCGAGGGCTCCGAGGATCGCGACCGTCAGAAGGGAGACGATCAGGAGGCGAAGCCTCCACGGTGACATGCTCATACGCGTTCTGGCCCGTACGACCGGGCGATCGACGCGACGGGGTGTGCCCCTGGGCGGCCTCGCCACAGGGAACGGGCCCACGCGGGCCCCGACGTCACTGTCGATTCTAGCCATGCTTTAGTCGAAAAACAACTAAAGAATCAAGAACGCTGCCTTGCACGGGTGCGGGGGCGCGCCGCGGGGAGTGCGGGCGCGGGCACCGCCGCGCCCACGGTCCCGACGAGCTCGCCGATGCCCTCGACGGTCATGCGCACTTCGTCGCCCTCGCGCAGAGCGGGGATCGTCGAGCCCCTGCCCCACAGCTCGCCGAGGCACCCGCCGTTGCCGACCGTGCCGCTGCCGAGCACGTCCCCCGGGACGACCCGGGAGTTGCGCGAGGCGT
Source organism: Microbacterium sp. C23T (assembly GCF_053345975.1). Lineage (NCBI taxonomy): Bacteria > Bacillati > Actinomycetota > Actinomycetes > Micrococcales > Microbacteriaceae > Microbacterium > Microbacterium sp. C23T. The sequence continues at coordinate 28,990 of NZ_JBKFBD010000006.1, forward strand.
ACGCGACCAGCTCGGCGAACGGCCAGCCCATGTTCGACACGAGGTCCTCGCCGACGAGCTCGCCGTTGATGCGCACCTCGGCGCGGATCGCGAGGAAGCCGTCGGCGTCGACGTACTGCTCCAGTTCGTCGGCCGTCACGATCCACGGACCGAGACTGGTGCCGAAGTCCTTGCCCTTCGCCGGCCCGAGGCGCACCTTCATCTCGCGCGACTGGATGTCGCGCGCCGACCAGTCGTTCATGATCGTGTAGCCGAAGATGCGCGGGGCGGCGTCCGCCGCCGTCAGGTTCGCCGCGCCGACCCCGGGCGCGTTGCCGACGACGACCGCGACCTCGAGCTCGAAGTCGAGGCGCTCGGTGACCGGCGGGGCCACAGGCTCGTCCGGGCCGAGGATCGTGTGCGGGTTCGTGAAGTAGAACGTCGGCGCCTGGTACCACTGGGGCACGACCTCGCTCGTGCCGTCTACCGACGCGCTCACCCCCTCGACATGCTCCTCGAACGCGACGAAATCACGGACGGATGCCGGGACCACCGGCGCCAGCAGCCGCACGTCGGCGAGCGCCGTGCCGGGTTCACCCTTCACCCGGCCGAACGCGGCGTGCGCAGCATCCAACCCCCCGGCGAGGATGTCGGCGACGGTCTGACCGTCGGGGAACGCGACGACGCGATCGCCGATGACGAACCCCTCGACAGGCTCGGGGACCGCGGAGCCGGCCGAGGCGCCGTCGAGCCAGCGTGCGATCCTCATGCGGAGACCTTCGTGCGCAGCAGCTCGTCGGCGTTGCCGGCGAGGATGCGGTCGGTGATCTCGGCCGGGAGGTCGGCCGAACGCACGAACGTCACCGGGTCGTCGAGTCCCATGTCGAATGGGAAGTCGCTGCCGAGCACGACGCGCGAGCCCCCGGCGACCTCGACGAGGTGGCGCACGGCGATGGGGTCGTGCACGACGGTGTCGAACCACAGCTTCTTCAGGTAGCTCGACGGCTCGTGCGCGCAGCGCCGCGCCTCGGGACGCACCCGCCACGCCCGGTCGGAACGGCCGATCGCGAATGGCAGGTAGCCGCCGCCGTGGGCGACGACGATCTTGAGCCCCGGGTGCCGGTCGAGCACACCCGCGAAGATGAGGTGCGAGAGGGCGACGGCGTTCTCGGTCGGCTGTCCGACCGTGTTCGAGAGGTAGAAGCGATCGAGGCGCTCGTCGAGACTGCATCCGAACGGGTGCAGGAAGATCACGCAGCCGAGCTCGGCGGCGCGCGCCCAGAACGGCTCGAGCCGCTCGTCCGACAGCTCGACGTCTCCGGCGAACGACGAGATCTCGACACCCGCCAGGCCCCGGCCGAGCACGGCATCGTCGAGGTACTCGACGAGGTGCGCCGGGTGCTGCAGCGGCACGACGCCGAGGCCGACGAGGCGGTCGGGCGCCTGGGCGACGTGCTCGGCGATGAGCCGGTTCGTCTCCCCCGCGATCCACCCCGACAGTCCCTCGTTCGCCCACGGGTAGAAGTGGTTCGGCGAGACGCTGACCCACTGCCGGTCGACGCCCTGCTCGTCCATCGCGGCCAGTCGGGCGTTGACGTCGGTGAGCTTCGGGATCCGGGCGCCGATCATGGCGCCCGACGCCTGCAGGCTCTCGACGCCGTTGCGCCGGCGCTCGAGATCGGCGGCCGCGGCGACTTCCTCAGGCGCGCGGCGCTCGACCTCGGCGTGCAGCGCGGGCAGCAGCAGATGCGCGTGGACGTCGGTGATCATGCGGGCACCGCCATCTGGTGGGCGACGCCGAACATGAGACCGGCGACGTCGGAGTCCCGCACGCCGTCGAGCTGCCACTGGCCGAGCTGGACGGATGCCTCGACCACGGCCTTCGCGCGCGGCAGCCGGCGCGCGTGGAACTCGTCCCACAGCGCCGCGTCGACGGCGTCGCGTCCGGCGAGCAGCTCGGTGAGCACCAGCGCGTCCTCGAGGCCCTGCGCCGCGCCCTGCGCGATCGTCGGAGGGCACGAGTGCGCGGCGTCGCCGATGAGCACGACGCGACCGCGGTTCCACGGTCCCTCGACGATGTGCTTCGTGAACCACGTGTAGTTCGCGTGCGCCCCGCCCTCGAGGTCAGCGCGGATCGAGTTCCACGGGCCGTCGTAGGCACGCGACTCCTCGAGCATGATGCGGGTGGCGTCCTCGTCGGAGATGTCGAAGCGGTCCTGCGCCTTCTCGACGAGGAAGGCGTACATCGTGTCGTCGCCCGTCGGGGTGTAGCCGGCGATGTAGACCGGACCGCCGTAGTACAGCTCGCTGCGGACGACCTCGGCGGGCCGCGAGACGAACGAGCGCCAGATGCCCATGCCGGTCGGCTCGGGCTTGGTCTCGATGCCGATGAGCCCGCGGACGGCGGAGTTCAGGCCGTCGGCGCCGATCAGCAGGTCGTACGTGCCGGCGGAGGCGCCGTCGACGAAGACCTCGACGCCGTCGCCGCTCTGCTCGAGGCCCGTGACCTTGGCGCCGAAGCGGACGTTCGCACCCGCCTTCTGCGCGTGGTCGAGGAGGATGCGAGCCAGTGCGGGCCGCGGCATCCCCATCGCCGCCGGATAGTCGGGTCCGCCGGTCTTGACGTCCGGAAGCTCGGCGACGATCGGCGCACCCGGCCCGGGCGCGCGCAGGTTGAGCCCCTCGAAGGGGTAGCCGGCGGCGCGGATGTCGTCCCACGCGCCGAGTGCGTCGAACACGCGCAGGGCGTTGCCCTGCAGCGAGATGCCGGACCCGAGCGCGCTGAGCTCGGGCTTCGCCTCGAAGACGTCGACCTCGACGCCGGCCTTGGCGAGCTGGATGGCGGCGGCGAGTCCACTGACGCCGCTTCCGGCGATCGCGACCTTGTTCACTGCGGTCATGTCAGAACCTCTCTGTTCTTTGTGTCTTCGGGGTTTAGAGAATCGCGACGGGGTTGATCGGCGAGCCGACCGCCCCCGTGATCGGCAGAGGTGCCGCCGACAGCAGGAAGTCCCAGCGCCCGCGCGCCGCGCACGCGTCGGCGAGGGCGTCGAGATTCCACATCTCGCCGATCGTGAGTCCCATGTTCGGGATCACGACCTGGTGCAGCGGCTGGAAGGCCGGCGCGTCGAACTCGTTGGGTCTCACCTCGAAGCCCCACGTGTCGGTGGCGATCGCGGCGATCTCGGTGCGGTGCAGCCACCCGGCCGTGGTGAGCGACAGACCCGGCGCCGGGCCGCCGGCGTATTCGCCCCAGCCGTCGCGGCGGGTGCGGGCGTACTGCCCCGTGCGCACCAGCACGATGTCGCCGCGGCCGACCCGGCTCGAGGCGCCCTGCGCGGCGATGGTCGCCTCGAGGTCAGCGACGGTGATGGCGTAGCCGTCCTCGAGTTCGCCGGTCTCGGGTCGCAGGTGGCGGCCGACGTCGAGGAGGACACCTCGAGAGACGATGACGGATGCCGCGTGCTCGATGCCCGTGACGAGGTCGCCGTCGCTCGTGACGACGTCGCCCGCGCGCCGGCCGTTCCAGGCGTTGCCGTGGTCGAAGATGTGGCCGAGTCCGTCCCACTGGGTGGAGCACTGCAGCGGCATCGCGATCACGTCGTCGGCGCCGCCGATGCCGTGGGGGAAGCCCTGGTTGCCGCGCTCGGCGTCGGTGCCGGTGTCGGTCATGGTGTGCACCGGGTTGGTGCGCCGGCGCCACCCCTTCTGCGGGCCGTTCGTGTCGAACGCCTGCGCGAGCGAGACGACCTCGCCGTCCTGCACGAGGGCGGCGGCCTCGACGCGCTTCGCGGCATCGATGAAGTTGAGCGTGCCGAGCACGTCGTCCTGACCCCAGCGGCCCCAGTTGCGGAATGCCTCGGCGCGCGCGGCGATCTCGGCTGCGGGGTTCTGGCGGTCGAGGTCCGCGGGGCTCTCGCTCGGCGCGCTCATACCGCCGGTCCTTCCGCGAGGCAGCGGACGACCTGGGTGCCCAGGCCCGAGATGGAGCCGGTCATGACGTCGCCGTCCTGGAGGAACCTCTTCCAGTGCTGGCCGTTGCCGGGAGGGCTCCCCGTGAGGAGCAGGTCACCGGGCAGCAGGGTCGTCGTCTGCGACGCGGCGGAGATGAGCGCCGGGATGTCGAAGAGGAGGTCGCTCGTGGAGCCGTTCTGCATCGTGTCGCCGTTGAGATCGAGTCGCACCGTGAGGTCCTCCCCCGTGACGAACGGCGCCGGCACCAGGAAGGGACCGGTCGGGAGGAAGCCAGGGGCGTTCTTGGAGCGGAACCAGTCCGTGCCGATCTCCTTCATGTCCTTGCGGAACACGAGATCGCGCGTGGTGACATCGTTGACGATCGTGTAGCCGGCGACGTGATGCAGCGCATCCTCGCGGGAGACGCGGAACGCCTCGGTGCCGATCACGACGGCGAGCTCGAGCTCCCAGTCGTGCACCTCGCTGTAGCCGGGCAGCACGAGCGGCACGTCGTCGCCGACGACGACGGTCGGCAGTCCGAGGAAGAAGTACGGCTCGCCGTTCGCACGGCGGTCGTCCATCATCTTGGCAGCGAACTCGCGTGCCTCCTCGGGCGAGCGGGACGGGTCCTGCGTGAGGCCCGCCACGACCAGCTCGATGACGTGCTCGCGATAGTTCGCGCCCGCCTGCACCACCTGCCGCGGCTCGACCGGGGCGGTGAGCACGACGTCGGCCAGCGGCATCCACTCCCCGTCTTCTGCGGCCAGGGCGCGGAGGCGGTCCCAATCGGGGTGCGCCAGGAAGGCGTTGAGGCCGGCGGCGCCGAGCTGGTCGTCGGAGACCGCGCGGATGCGGTCGCCGGCGACGAGCCCGAGACGCACGGAATCGCCGTCGCGGAAGCGAGCGAGGGCGAAGGGGGCGGTCAGTCCGTGTGACGACGTCGTCATGTTCTCTCCAGATCCGTGGTTCGGAACGTGGTGCGAGGGTGGGGACGCCCGCGGCATCCCCACCCTCGAGCCTGTCAGCCCTGGCCGTGCTTGGCGTACGGGTTCAGCAGGGCGTCCTTGATCTCGTCCGGAACGCCCTCCTCCGTCGCCGACGGGCCGTCGGCGGGCGGGAAGGACTCCGTCATCGACATCGGCATGGCGCTGTTGCGGTAGAAGTTGTTCGACCCCTGCGACGGCTTCCACGTGTTGGCCTCCCAGTCGGGCACGTAGTTGCGGTAGCCGCCGGTGTTGAGCTCGATCCGCAGGCTCGAGGGCTCGCGGTAGTAGAGGAAGTTCTGCTCGCCGATGCCGTGGATCGACGGGCCGTACTCGATCGGGTAGCCGTTCTCGCCGAGGACGTCGGCCGCGATGAGCAGCTCCTCGCGGGTGTCGACCCAGAAGGCGTAGTGGTTCACGCGGCCGGCGCGGGTCGAGCCGTCGAGGACGACGCCGAGGTCGTGCGACTTCTCGTTGGTCGTGAGCACCGAGAACACCGAGATCGGCGCCTCGTCGAGCTGCGTGCGCGCCATGAAGCGGAAGCCGAGCACGTCGACGTACCACTGGACGAACGCGTCGACGTCGCTGGTCGCGATCGTGACGTGGTCGAGCTGGCGCGGGGCGCCTGCGACCTTGCTGCGACGCGAGGGGCGGTCGGGGTAGATCGACGCGGCGTCGCCCTCGGTGTCGTGGTGGCGTGTGACGTCCCAGTGCAGGGTCAGCGTGTGGCCCCACGGGCCGGTGAACTGGTAGGAACGGCCGATCTTGTGGACGTCGATCCACTCGCCCTGGATGCCGGCGGCCTCGACGCGCTTGGCGGCCTCCTCCAGCGCCTCGGGGCTCGAGGTGCGCCACGCGGCGGTCACGAGACCCGGCTCGTCGCCCGGCACGACCACGACCGAGTAGGCGTAGTAGTCGCCCCAGCAGCGGAGGTAGACGGCGCCGTCGACGCGGTCGACGACGGTGAGGCCGACCTGGTTGACGTAGAAGTCGACGGATGCCTCGACATCCGGCGACGTGATGGCCACATACGACAGATGTGACAGAAGCTTGATCATCTTCGATCCCTTTCGGTGAGTCATCGGGGTGATCCCGTCAACCACTTTCGCCGAACTCGGGCATATCGAGGAATCCCATATCGGCTATCCCTCGGATCACCGACGTTTATGCGGGGGACGCGGCACGGAGCGCCGCGGCGAGCGCCGTGTCATGGCGCAGCTCCGCAAGATCGGAGGGTCGCTCGGCCGTGCGCACCGCCGAGATCGCGCGGCGCAGGGCGACGCGCTCGGAGCTCTCGAAGAGCGCGGGGAGGATGCCTCGACCCGCGGCATCCGTGATGGCCACGACCGTGTCGAGATCGGCGTCGACCTCGACGCGCGTCGGGGCGATCGAGGTGATCCGCACGCGGCCGGGGGACGGTGCGCCCGGCTGCACGGCGGCGACGATCGACACGGCGGAGCCCTGCTCGGATTCGAAGAGAGCGAGCACGCGCCCGCCCCACGATTCGGTCGTCCGCGGCGCGAGCGGAGCGCCCACGATGACCCGCGCCCACCCGATCCCGTCGCGCAACGCCGGACCGAGCGTGCGCGCGGGCGCATGGCACTCGACGACGAGCGCGCCGGGAGCCGGGAGCTCCTCGATCGACACGCCCGCTGCGGCGACCATGTCGGCGCGGAGCAGCGGGCGCTCCACGATCACGGGGGTGGCACCGGCGAGCGAGGCGAGAGCATCGAGGGCCTCGATCGGGACGACGGCAGGCTGCGCGACGACGACCGCCGCCGCGCCGGCGGCGATCGCGTCCGAGGCGGCCACCCACCACGCGTCGGCCCCGGGGACGACGACGAGGGCGCCCTCGACGTCACGGCTCGCGACTGCGCTCTCGGGCAGCTCGGCCACCGCGACGCGGTACGCGTCGAGGTCGGTGCGAACGGGCGTCGTCATGCTGCGGCTCCGATCAGCTCCGCCGCGGCGTCCGCCAGCCCCAGGGCGTAGCGGGCGTCGTCGAGCAGTTCGTCGTACTCCACCGGCAGGCCGGCGTCGAGCAGCTCCGCGAGGGCGCGCCACTCCGCGACGTATCCGTCGGCGGGATCGTGTGCGTAGATCGTGTCGCGGCCGTCCGCCGCGCGCACGCGCACCCGCGCTCCGCCGGCGTGCACGAACGGGGGCGGGAAGCTGACGTCGAGCCGATCGGAAGCTGTCGCGACGGCGATGCGCCAGAGCGTGTCGGCGCCCTCCGGGAGCATCACCGTCGTGAGCTGGACCGGGACCCCGCCGGCCACGAAGCCGACCGCGTACCCGAGCGGGGGCAGCGCCCGCGCGAAGACGACGCGCTCGAAGCGCGGGACGAGATCGCGCACGAGCGGCAGATCGTGGATCGCGAGTCCGGTGAGAAGCTGACGCACGACGCCCGCCGCCACCTCTGGGCGCGTGAGGTCGGGCCCGCCCCGCCCGCCCGCCGCGACGGGCAGCTCGGTGACGAGCTGGTGATACCGCGTGTTGGGCGCCAGCGCGAGCGTGACGGAGATCGAGATGACCGGCCCGCCCGACGCCGTGAGGTGATGCTTGGCCCGGCCCCACGCCGGGTCGAAGTAGTGGTTCGTGCCGACGATGAGCGGCACGCCGGCGCGGCGGCACGCCTCGACGGCCTCTTCCGCCTCGGCGACGGTCGTGCCGATCGGCTTCTCGCAGAACACCGCGCGCTTGCCCGCGGCGACGGCCGCGATGATCTGCGCCGCATGCTGGGCGGGCGGGCTGCAGATCGCGACGACGTCCGCCTCGGGATCCGCCATGATGGCCTCGGCGCCCGTCGACGATCGGGCACCCCCGCGCGCCGCGAGTGCGGCCGCCCGGCCGCTGCCCCCGTCGGCGACGTGCACGACGCGGAAGGCGTCGCTCAGGCGCGCGAGGGTCGGAAGATGCAGTGCCGCCACTCCGGGACCCGCACCGATGATGCCCACACCACGAGCCATGGACGCCTCCTTACTTCGGCTGGAAGCGTACCTAAGTGTGAAGTCGTTTGACTATAGGTGTCACGATTTCCGTGTCTCGTGCGCGGTGTTATGTAAGAATCGACCATGGCCAGAGAGTCCACCCTGCGGTTCGGCGCACAGACCGACGAGATGACGAGCCTTCTCCGCATCGTCAACATGGTTCGCACCGGCGAGGCCGCGACCCGCCCCGAGATCGGCCGGGTGACCGGTCTCGGCCGCGGCGTCGTGACGCAGCGCGTCGACCACGCGATCGAGATGGGCTACCTCGCCGACGGCGAGTTCGGCCCCTCGTCGGGCGGCCGCGCACCGCGCACCCTCCGCTTCCGCGGCGACGCCGGACGCATCGTCGTCTGCGCCCTCGGCGCGCTCCACATCCACGTCGGCGTCGCACTCCTCGACGGCGACGTCATCGATCAGGAGCATTCGCCGTGGGACATCGCCCGCGGTCCCGCGGAGACGCTCGACAAGGCCCTGAGCATGATCGACGAGGTGCTCGCGCGCACCCCGGACGTGCCGGTCTGGGGCATCGGCGTGGGCGTGCCCGGCCCGGTGGACTTCGACAGCGGTCGCCCGGTCGCACCGCCGATCATGCCCGGCTGGAACGGCTTCGATGTGCGGCGCCGCTTCGAGCAGCGCTACGACGCCCCGGTGTGGGTCGACAACGATGTGAACCTGCTCACGTTCGGGGAGCGCGCCCGCCGCGACGACGACCGCCTCGATCTGATCTACTGCAAGATGGGCTCCGGCATCGGCGCCGGACTCCTCTCGCACGGGCGCATCCATCGCGGCGTCAACGGCGCGGCCGGCGACATCGGCCACGTGCGGGTGCGCGATTCGGATGCCCTCTGCCGCTGCGGCAAGATCGGATGCCTCGAAGCCGTCGCCGGCGGGTGGGCGATGATCCGCGACGCCCTCGCCGAGATCGAGGCCGGCGCCACGGGTGTGCTCGCCACCGCCGTCGCCGACGGGGAGGAGCTCACGCCCGAGCTCATCTCGATCGCGGCCGAGAACGGCGACGCGCTCGCGATCCGGCTCGTGCAGCGCTCGGCCCGCGTCGTCGGCGAGTCGATCGCCGCGCTCGTCAACATGTTCAACCCGTCGGTCATCGTGATCGGCGGCGCCATGGCCGGCGCCGGAGAGCTGCTGCTGGCCGAGGTGCGTCAGCGCGTCTACGAGCTGTCGCTCCCCCTCGCCACGCGCGACCTGACGATCGCGCAGTCCGTCAACGACCGGCGCGAGCCGCTGCGCGGCGGTGTCGAGATGGTGCGCGAGCAGCTCTTCGAGGTCACCTTCCCCCGCTGGTTCGGCGACGGGCGGCCCACGGTCGTGGCGATCCGCGGTGCGCTCGAAGCAGTGGCGTAGGACTCTCGTCATCGCCGGAAACTTCTTATAGAAATCGACAAAAGCGTGTAGCTTCCTGTCTGAAGCCGGCTCTGCCGGTGCCGACACAAGGGAGTGAACACGATGGCGTTGCCGCTGCTGCTGGACGATGCGCTCGTCGCGACGGATTCGGGCTTCGCCCTGCACATGAGCCTGCCGTGGATCCGGTCGATGCCCCTCGCCGCCGTGACCGACATCGCGGTGAAGGTCGACGGGACCCCCGTCTCCGTCACGGTCCGGCTCGATGAGCGCGAGGTCGAACCCGACGCCCTCCAGGCTGAGCAGGGCTGGTGGTTCATCCAGGACCGGCTCGAACTGCGCGGCGAACGGATGCTGCCTCCCGGCGCCCACGACATCTCGGTGTCGTTCGTGCTCGTAGTGCCGTATCTCCAGGCCGGGCCGTCAGGGCCGCTCGCCCTGCCGTTCCGCGCCGAACGGCCGCTCGTCGTCGGGGACGCAGCATCCACTCGCCCGCACTCGACCGCCGCGCCGGCGACGGTCCACGAGCCGGCGCGTGCGCCGCACGACGAGGTTCCCGGCGAGTGGACCGTCTCGGCCAGTGCGTTCAACTGGACGCCCGAGGTGATCCGCGCCGAACGGACGGCCGACGACATCGCGATCGGCGTCGTCGCGGACGGCGTCGCATCGACCATCGAGATCGAGGCGGGTCAGGTGTGGCGCTCGTTCCCCGCGCCGACGGGCGCAGAGGTGGATGCGTTCCGCGAGCGTCTGGCCGCGGAGGGCGGCGCCGTGACGATCGTCGGAGCGAGCCTCGACGACTGGATCTCGCCGACGCGCCGACGCACCGAGCGGGAGCGGCTCGCGTTCCTCGTGCCGCAGCTGCGGGCGGCCGCACGGCTCGGCGCGCGCGGCGTGCGCGTGCCGTTCGGTCAGGCGGGGCCCGAGCTCCTGCGCCTCGCCCAGCCGGTCCTGCACGAGTTGGACGTGGTGCTCTACGAGGAGATCCAGGGCCAGCAGACGCTCGACCAGCCCGCGGTCGCGGCCAACTTGGAGCTGCTGCAGGGGCTCGATGATCCCCGCATCCGCGTGCTCGTCGACATCAGCCTGCTCATGCCCTCGCTGCCGCCGTCGTACCTCGACGAGCTCCGCCGGGGCGGCGTCGACGACGAGCTGGTGCACCGCCTCGAGACCGAATGGCGCGCGCCCGAGACCCACCAGGCGGTGATCGCCACGCTCCGGGAGGGACGCGTGCCGCCCGCCGTCCACACGCTCTTCATGAATCTGCTCGTGCGGTTCGGTCGGTCGGACGTCGCCGACCTCGAGCCGCTGCTGCCGCTCACCGCCGGCGTGCACCTCAAGTTCTGGGATCTCGACGACGCCGACGACCGCGTCTCCGCGCCGATCGCGGACATCGGAGCGGCCCTGCGTCGCACCGGCTTCACCGGCACCCTCACCAGCGAGTGGGGCGGCCACGAGTGGCTCGACACCGATCCGGCGGCGACGACCCGCGCGCACCTCGCGCTTGCGCAGCGCGCACTGTCGGCCGTGGGCACGGCCCGCTGACCGCGGGTCGCTCGACGACGCGAAGGGGCCGGACGCGACGCGTCCGGCCCCTTCGTCGTCCCGCGACTCAGCCCTCGTGGTTGTAGTACGGCCACGGCAGGAAGCGCCGCTCACCACGACGATCCGGGCCATCGAGCGTGATCTCGCCGATCGCCGCCCACTCGACGCCCCGCGGGAACATGCGGATGAACTCGATGCGGCGGAACGTGTCGATGTCGTGGCCGATCGTGATGGTGAACGACCGGCCGGTGCCGTACTCGTTGATCCAGGCGATCGGCTGATCCGTGTTCATGCCGGGGAGCGCAGCGATGCCCTCCGGCGGGATCTCCACCGGGTAGTGCGACATCGGCCACATCGGGGCCTTCTCGTACGACTCGAGGTCGTCGTACGTCGTGAGGAGCACCTGTGCGCCCTCGGCGATCTCGACGCCGGTGAGGATGTCGTCGCCGGTGACCGTCCACCGGGCGCTGATGCCCTCGGTGATCGCGTGCCGCGGCTCGACCGTGTCGAGCTGCGCCTCGCCCCACGGCCGGGGCCGCAGTCCCCCGGCGACGGTGAGGCGGGAGCCGCGCATGACGTTGTACTCGTCGGGGTAGCCCCAGTCGTCCTCCTGCGCGGCGGACCCGTGGAACCACACGATGCCCTTGCCGTCGTCATGGACGAACTTCAGGAGCGCAGCATCCGTCTCCGCTCCGAAGCCGACCGCCTTCTCGTGGTAGCCGTCGCGACCTTCGAACACGACGATGACGACGTCGTACTTGTCGATGATGTCGGCGCCGAGTCCGCGTGGATCCTCGACGATGCGGACCCGGAAGCGCCCGGTGTCTTCGAGCAGGGTCGTGAGCCACTGGTTGTGCTGGCGGAAGCTGCGGAACTCGTTGTCGTGCTCGCGGGTCATGTGACCCGACAGGATGAGCGCGTTCAGGACATCGGTCATGCGGAACACTCCTTCGTGCAGGGCGTGCGAAGGCACGCCGAAGGACGCCCCGGCGGACCCGGGGCGCTTCGGGTCGAGGCCTAGTCGGCCTTGGTGGAGAAGGCGGCGTCGAAGGCGGCCGCGGGCGGGGTGATGGCGTTGAGCTTGCGAACGAACGCGATGGCCTCCGGGGCGCCCTGCAGGCGGTCCATGCCGGCGTCCTCCCACTCCACGGAGGTCGGGCCGTCGTAGCCGATCGCGTTGAGCGCGCGGAACAGCGGCTCCCACGGCACCTGGCCGTGCGCGGTCGACACGAACGTCCAGCCGCGGCGGGGGTTGGCCCAGGCCAGGTGCGAGCCGAGCACGCCGTTGCGGCCGTCGAGGTTGGTGATCGACTCCTTCACGTGCACGTGGAAGATGTGGTCGGCGAAGTCGAGCACGAACGCCACCGGGTCCAGCTGCTGCCACATGAAGTGCGAGGGGTCGAAGTTGATGCCGAAGCTCTTGCGGTGCCCGATCGCGTCGAGCGTGGCCTTGGCCGTCCAGTAGTCGTACGCGATCTCCGACGGGTGCACCTCGAGAGCGAAACGCACGCCGACCTCTTCGAACACGTCGAGGATGGGGTGGAACCGGTCGGCGAAGTCCTGGTAGCCGGCAGCGATCCACTCGTCCGACGCCGGCGGGAACATCGCCACCGCTTTCCAGATCGACGACCCGGTGAAGCCGGTGACGGTCTTCACGCCGAGCTTCGCCGCGAACCGCGCGGTCAGCTTCAGCTCCTCGGCCGCACGCTGTCGCACGCCCTCCGGTTCACCGTCGCCCCACACCCGGTCGTTCAGGATGTCGCGGTGACGCTCGTCGATCGGGTCGTCGCACACCGCCTGCCCTGCCAGGTGGTTCGAGATCGTCCACACCTTGAGGCCGTTGCGCTCCAGGATGTCCAGGCGCGACTGCACATACGCGTCGTCGTCCCAGCGGGACACGTCGATGTGGTCACCCCAGCACGCGATCTCGAGACCGTCATAGCCCCACTCCCCCGCAAGCCGTGCCACCTCCTCGAACGGCAGATCGGCCCACTGGCCGGTGAACAGGGTGATCGGACGAGGCATTGCTATCCCTTCACGGTGACGTCGGCATTGACGGAGACCCAGACGGAGTCGTGGGCCGAGCTCTCCTCGACGGCGGCGAGCACCCGTTGCACCGACAGCCCCTCGTCGAACGAAGGGTGCGGGTCGGTGCCCTCTGCGATCGCCGTCACCAGGTCCACGACCTGGTGACTGAACCCGTGCTCATAGCCCAGCATGTGTCCGGCCGGCCACCACGCCGCGACATACGGATGCGACGCTTCCGTCACGAGAATCCGCGTGAAGCCCTGTGTCGACTCCGGCGCGGTCCGGTCGTAGAACCAGAGCGTGTTGAGATCCTCGAGGTCGAAGCGCAGCGCGCCCTTGTCTCCCGACACCTCGATCGACAGGTCGTTCTTGCGCCCGGTCGCGAACCGCGACGCCTCGAACGACACCAGTGCCCCCGACTCGAGGCGGCCGGTGAACATCGCGACGTCGTCGACCGTGACCTCGCCGTACCCCTCGGCTGCGGTGCCGGAGAGACCGGAGCCCGATCCCTGCAGCGGCCGCTGCTTCACGATGGTGTCGACGACGCCGGAGACGGCGGTCACGTCGAGTCCGGTCACGAACTGCGTCATGTCGATGATGTGCGCGCCGATGTCGCCCAGCGCGCCGGAGCCGGCGTGCTCCTTCTGCAGACGCCAGGCGAGCGGCATCTCGGGATCGACCAGCCAGTCCTGGCGATACGCCGCGCGCACATGCGCGATCTTGCCGACGGCGCCCTGCGCGATGAGGTCGCGCAGGAGCGTCACGGCGGGCACGCGGCGGTAGGTGAATCCGACCATCGACCGCACGCCACGCGCGGCGGCGCGGGACGCGGCCTCGGCCATCGCCTCGGCCTCCTCGACGCTGTTGGCCAACGGCTTCTCGCACAGCACGTGCTTGCCGGCCTCGAGCGCCGCGATCGCGATCTCGGCGTGCGAGTCGCCCGGCGTCACGATGTCGACGATGTCGATGTCGTCGCGCGCGATCACCTCGCGCCAATCGGTCGCCGACTCCGCCCAGCCCCACTGGGCAGCAGCATCCGCCACCGCCTTCGCATTGCGGCCGACGATCACGGCCATCTCGACATCGTCGGGCAGCGAGAACACGTGCGGCGCCTGCCGCCAGCCCACCGAGTGCGCGGCGCCCATGAAGCCGTAGCCGATCATGGCCACGCGGAGCGTCATGCGAGCACGACCTCACGCTCGACCGGCACGCGGTTGGTGACGTACCGGCCGGGGCCGCCGTCGACGCCCGGCATGATCTGCATGTAGAGCAGGCGCATCGTGAGGACGACCTCGACGGTGAGCTTCTCACCAGGCTCCGGCGCCCGGCCGAGGTGGATCAGCACGTCAGGTCGATCGGCGACGAACCAGAGCGTCTCCCATTGCTCGGGGAGCTCCTCGACGCGATACTCGCGTCCGTTGAGCGCGAAGCGGAGGTTCTCGGTCGGGATCTCGACACCGTTGACGGATGCCGCGACCCCGTCGACCGCCGAGAGCCAGAGGCTCCGGTACCAGGGCAGTTGCACCGAGACGGCGAGACCGTCGTCCGTGCGGCGGACGTCTTTGTCGGCGAAGAGGGAATTGTGCGTGGCCATGGCTGTTCCTCAGGCGTAGGTGTCGGTGAAGTGCTCATGCGGCACGGGCGGTGCCGGCTCGAGCGTCTGCACGGTCTGCGGGCTGTACGGGTGGTTCGTCGACGCCACGGGCTCGTCGGCCGGCGGCATGAAGACGGGCTTGCCGTCGTCCCCGAAGTACATGAGATCGAGGTCGAACGCGCCCTGGTTCTTGAGGCCGAAGCTGACCCAGTTCTCCTCGAAGGGCGCGCGCGCCAGCTCGTAGCAGCGGAACTTCCAGATCTTCCACACGCCGTCCTGCTTGAGGAAGTCGATCGCGTACTTGCACCACACCCAGTGCGCCCAGACCTTCTTGCCGAGCACTTCCTCCGGCGAGTACATGTCGGGGAACGCCTCGGCGACCTTCGGGTCGGTCAGACCCGACTCGGTGCCGGCCATCAGCCAGACGCCCTTGGCGGTCTGCCCGTCTCCGGCGACCTCGATCACCGGAGTCGTGGTGGCGTGGAGGATGAGCTTGCCGACCGGGGTGGGCCGGTCGCGGTGGTAGCGCGTCACGCTCTCCCACGTCGTGTACTGGCCGGCGTTCGTGTAGCGGGCACGGATGCCCTCGGTGCCCTCTTTGACCCAGAGCGGAATGATGTGCTCGTCCTGGAAGGCGTTGTGCAGGTACATGTACCGGTTGAACAGGTTCTCGACCTGTCCGCGGTCCTCTGCCCGCTGGGCGAGCCTCGTCGCGACCTGCACCTGCTGTCGCAGGCCCGCGATCTCAGCCTGCAGCTCGCTGACGGATGCCTCGGCCACGGTGTCAGACACGGGCGGCCTCCTTCGCGGCGACGGTGTCTTCGATCGCACGACGCATGAGCGTGTGCTGCTTCTTGACGAGGTCGATGGGGTCGGCCTCACCGAGGTCGGAGAATGCGTGGCCCTCCCACTCGCTCGAGAGGTAGCCCTGGTAGCCGCCCTCGACGAATTGCCGCACGATGCGCGGGATGTCCATCGCGGGCTCCTCGCCGTCGGCGCCGATGTCGTAGAACTTCGCGTGCACGTGGAAGATCTGCGGCATGATGTCGAGCCACTCCTCCGGCGGCACGAGCCCGTGCATGTTGAAGGCGAGCCGCGTGAACGGACCGAAGGTGAGCGGGTCGACGCCCTCCCCTGTCAGGTAGTCCTCGAACTTCTGGTTGCGCACGTGCATGGGGGTCGGCTCGTGCCAGATCTCCTCCATGACCGGGAAGTGCTTCTCGTCCATGCCCATCTGGCCGAGGGTGCGCAGCAGCGTCGGGGACAGGCTGTGCATCGTCGACGAGAAGTCCGCCGTGAAGCCGAGGCGCTCGCTCTCGAGATCCGCGTAGACCTCGCGGATCTCGAGCACCTTCTGCTCGTTCGGGCCCGAGGGCGCGTGGATCTCGTAACCGAGGTACTGGTCGTACTGCTCGGCGAGCGGCAGGAGCCGTCGCAGCAGCTCCTTCCCCGCGGAGCGGATCACGATCTTCTTGAAGCCGAGCGTGTGCGCGGTCTTGAGCTGCCGTGCGAAGAAGTCGTGCTCCTCGTCCGGTGTCATGTCGCGGTCCTTGCGACGGCCCATGTCGAGGTTCGTGCCCACCGCGCTCGCTTCGAGGCCGTACTTCTCGAGCGACGCGAACCACAGCTTCACGAAGTCCTGATCGACGTCGGGATAGGTGCGCAGCAGCTGCGCGATGTTGAACTCGACGCCAGGCCCGATGCCGTTCTCAGCGACGGCGGCGATGAGCGTCTCGGGTGTGTAGAGCCCGGCCGCGAACTCGCTCGTCATCGAGTAGAGGGTGGTGCCCAGCTTGATGCCGGTGCCAGCGATTCCGTCGCTCATGCGTGTGCTCCTTCGGTGGTCGGCAGCCAGGCGGCGAGCTGACGGCGTGCCTCCGCAGCATCCGTCACCATCCGGCTCCCCGCGTTGGTCGCGGCCGAGCGCTGCACGGCCTGCTCACCGGCGATGATGTCGAAGGGCGACTGCCAGTGGTTCCAGTGCCAGCCCTCGTACTCGCTCGAGATGGCGCCGTTGTAGCCGTTCTCCGCCAGCAGGGTCACGAGGTCGCGCACCGGCACCGAGGGCTCTTCGCCCGACTCGTCGATGCCGAAGAACTTGCCGTGCACGTGCTTGATCCACGGCATGATCTCGAGCCAGTCGTCCACGCGTGCGGGGCCGAACAGGCCGGTGCCGTTGATGCCGAAGTCGATGCCGAGGTCGGGGCGGCCGTTCTGCGCCGCGAGGCCGATGAAACGACCGAAACGCTGGCCGTGGTCGGCCTGATCGGCCGGCGGCCCCTGCTCGTAGAACTCGTCCCACAGGTCGACGACCTTGCCGAGGAGCTCCTCGGAGGCGCCGCGGCGGCGGTAGGCCTCGAGCAGCGACGGCGCGAAGCCGCTGACGGTCGCGCCCCAGTCCATCGTGAAGCCGAGGAAGGGCGAACCGACCTTCTCGTAGCGGTCGCGCAGCGCCAGGATGCGCGGGTGCGAGGCGTACTGGTCGGCGTGCACCTCGAGCGCGAGCGTCACGCCGTACTCCTCGGCGATGGGCGCGAGCGCCTCCATCGAGTCGGGCTCGATCGAGATCTGCACGCGGGCGATCGGGAAGCCGAGCTTGGCCGCCGCCGCGATCTGCCGGCGCATGTACTCCAGCAGTTCGTCCTGGGTCAGCAGGCGATCGCGGTGGATGCCGATGTCGGCGTTCACGGCGAGCGAGGTGGTGACGAGACCGGTCTCGTCGACGAGGTCGCGGAACCAGCCGGCGAAGCGGTCGTCGATCTCGGGGAAGCCGCGGAAGCTCGAGAAGCCGATGATCTCGAGGCCCGGGCCGTAGCCGTCGGCGGCGACCTTGCGGATGAGGCCCTCGAGGTCGTACTCGCGGCCGTGGAAGGCGCGCGTGAAGCTGTAGAGCGTGACGCCCTGGATGGGCGAGCCGAGCGATCCCTGCCGACGGGCGGGGATCGAGGGAGGAGGAACAGTCATGCCGCCACCGCCTTTCGTGCGGTCATGGTCTTGTCGTCGTGCTCCTCGATGTGGAGCACCTCGTTCTCGCCGATGACGATGTAGGGGATGTAGAGGACGAGGCCGACCTCGACCTTGTGCTCGCCGTCGCCGGCGAGCTCGAGGTCGCCCGAGAGCACAGCGGAGTCGGTCGGGAACCACCAGTCCTGGGTGTTCGGCACGAGCTCGTCGAACGTGAAGGTCTGGCCGTTCATCCCCCAGCGGAGGGAATCGGCCGGCACCTCGACGCCGTCGACGGTGAGCGTGGCGCGGCCGATGCACGAAGCGGGCAGAGCGCGGTACCACGGCAAGCGAACCTCGACTGAGACGCGGGCGCCGTCGGTCGTGAGCGTTCCCTGCTCGATGATGCGATCGGGGATCACAGAGTCCTCCTTGACACTTAAATCTTGTTTCTACACTCTAATGTCTGAATTAGACATAAGCAAGCGATCAGCGCGGTTCGAGTCCGGACGCGCGGTAGATGTCGTCGACGATCTTCATCGTCCCCACGGCGCGGTCGGCGTCGAGGATGCTCGGAGAGCCCTCGCGCAGCACCGTCGCGAGATGCTCGAGTTGACCCACGTAGCTCGACTCGCCCTCGACGGCCCGCGCTTCAGCGAGCACCTCATCGTCCGCGGTGACCTGCAGCACCGCCCCCCATTGGGGAACGATGACGCTCGTCGCATCCAGCGTCGCGTCCGACCCCTGGACCCGCAGCGACATACTGCCCTTGCCTTTGCCGAGGAAGGACGCGCGAAGGCGCGCGGGCGCGCCGCCCGGCAGCTCGAGCAACGCGTCGGTCTGCAGGTCCACGCGAGGATCTGCCTCGGAGACGACGGATGCCGACGACACGACGCGCGGCTCACCCCACGCGGCGCGCAGCAGATCGGCGGCGTAGCACCCCACGTCCATCACGGCGCCTCCCGCGAGGTCGCCGTCGAGCCGGATGTTGCCGGGCTTCACGACGAAGTCGGGGATGCTGAAGTCGATGTCGACCTGCTCGACCGTTCCGAGCATGCCCGACCCCATCACCTCGAGCAGCCGCTGCGTGAACCCGTGCAGGCGATAGTGGAAGCCCACGAAGGCACGTCGTCCGGCCGCGTCGGCCGCATCCGCGATGGCGCGGGCGCCCGCCTCGTTGGCAGAGAGGGGCTTCTCGCAGAGAACGTGTTTGCCCGCTTCGAGGGCCCGGGTCGCCCACTGCGCATGGAAGGCGGGCGGCAGCGCGACGTAGACGAGATCGACGTCGGGGTGCGCCAGGATCGCGTCGTAGTCGCCGGACTCCGGAACATCGAGAAGGTCGGCGAACGCCCGAGCCCGCTCGGGGTCACGCGCGCCGACGGCGACGACGCGCACGTCCGGCACCTGGTGGGCCGGCTCGACCATCGCGCGCTCGGCGATACCGCCCGCGCCGAGGATGCCTACGCGCAGAGCGGAGTCGCCCGCGCCGCCTGACACCGTCATCGCCCGCCCCCTCCTGTCGTCATGCGGGACGACGGCACGCGCGCGGCGATCGCCCGTGCGCCGCTCACCGCGAGCGCGACCGACGTCAGCGTGGGGTTGCACGCCGTCGCGGTCGGGATGACGCCGTTGCCTGCGACGAACAGCCCGGGCACGCCCCATACCTCGCTGTCGGGGCCGCAGACGCTCTGGCCGTCGTCGGTCTCACCCATGCGCGTGGTCCCCTGGTAGTGCAGCGAGGCGCCGAGGGGCATCGTGAAGGGCCGGTCGCCGATCGGCTCGCCGACGGCCTTCGCGAGCTCGACGATCTCTTCCCGCGCCCGGTCGAGCACGGCGTGGTCGCGATCGGTGAGTGTGTAGTGCAGCCGCATCGCCGGCATCCCGTAGGAGTCCTTCTCGGTGTCGGAGAACTCGACGCGGTCGTCCCACTGCAGGTCCTTGGCGCAGAACAGGCCGAGCCCGACGATCGATCCGGGGATCACGGGGTCGTCGTCCGCGAGCGGCACCGGCGAGGCGTCGAGCTGCATGATCTGCCCGTGGAACGGCATCTCGTCCGTGAACGGCACCCAGCTGACCCCGCTCTGCTCGGAGAGGGCTCCGGATGCTGCGATCCCGTCCTCTGCGGGCGTCTCGACGTCGCGCAACCGCGAGGCGTAGACCACCTGCGTCTGGTCGTTGAGCATGCGGCCCAGTGCGGCGGGCCGCACCCCCGATGCCCACAGCACCTGCGGCGTGCGCAGCGCGTCCGCGGCGACCACGACGGCGCGGGCGCGCACCTCATACACCTCACGGGTGCGGAGGTCGCGCACCGCGACGCCGACGGCGCGGCCGTCCTCGACGATCACGCGAATGACGAGCGACTCGTCGAAGAGCGAGAAGTTCGGATTGCCACGCGTGACGTCGCCGAGAACCACGTCGGACCCCGACCACACCAGCCGCCCGTCCTCGCGCCGGTGCACGGCGAGCGGCATGCGCTGCACGCGCGCCGCTTCCTCGCGGCCGTCGTCGACGACGGCCGCGAGCCGGTCGCGCACGAGCGCGGTGAACGGCGCCGCGTCGAAGGCATCCGTCGTCACGCCTAGCAGGCGGTCACCCTCGTCAAGCAGCGCATCGAGGTCGGGAACGAACGCGATGCGCTCGCTGCCGCCGGGCCTCGGGCATGCGCCCGTCCAATGGGCAGCCATGCCGCCGACGTTGCTCGAGAACGCCGCGACCGGCAGACCGTCCTCGCCGTCGGCCTGATAGCCGTCGGCGAGGAGGTAGGTCCCTGGTCGGGCCCGCCGCATGCCGGAAGTGACGGCGCCGGGATTGTTCACGGTCGCCTCGCCCGCACCTGGGCCCTCCGACCGCCGCTGCGCCTCGGCCCGGACCTCGGGGTCCTCGATGTTCTTGACGTGCGCCCCGGCGGGGTCGGACACGGTCGGTCCGACTTCGAACATCGCGATCGAGGCATCCGGCGCCTCCTCGCTGAGGATGCGGGCGTACGCGGCGCCCGCAGGACCGCTGCCGACGATCGCGACGTCGACCGACTCCGGGTACCGACTCATGCCGAGGCCGCCAGCTCGCGGATGAGGGCGACGGATGCTGCCGACTCCTGTGTCGGGTAGTACTCGAGCCCGATCGGGCCGTCGTAACCGGCAGAGCGGAGGATGCCGAGCCGCTCGGCCCAGTCGAGGGACCCGGCGCCGGGCTCGCCGCGGCCTGGCGCGTCGGCCAGCTGCACGTACTTCACGAGGTCGCCCGCGTTGGCGAGCTCGGCGGCCATGTCCTCGCCCTCGACGGCCGAGTGGTAAATGTCGTACAGCACGCCGAACTGCGGGGACGCGACGCCGCGGGCGACGTAGACGGCCTCGGCGGTGCGGTCCAGGAGCGAGCCGGGGTGGTCGACGCGCACGTTGACCGGCTCGAGCACGAGCGTGATGCCGGATCCGTCGATCTGTGCAATGGCCTTCTGGTAGATCTCGATGAGCTTGTCGAGCTGCACCTGACGCTTCCAGCCGCCGAAACCCGTGCCGCTGCCGACGACGATGCGGGGGCAGCCGAGGTCGGCGGCGATCGCGACGCCCTCGTCGAGCTTGCGGAAGAACTCCGAGTGGTCCCACGGCGGGATCATGAACTGCGTGCGGGGCTCCGCGAGCTGGGCGGTCAGCTGCGTGCCGGTCTCTTCGAGCGCGGCCTTGAGTGCCGGCAGATCCTTGGGCGTCGCCGGGGCGTCCACTCCGGTGGGGCCCCACATCTCGACGGCGTCGAATCCCTCCGCCGCGGCCGCGCGCACGCGGTCGTGGTAGTCGCCGGCCTCCGTGAAGAGGAGTTCGATGTTGGGTGCGAGCTGATACATGGGTGAGCCTTCTCTCGGTCCCCGAGCGCGTCGAGGGGTCAGAACATCGGGTGGTCGTGGACGGCATGCACGGGGACCTGCTGCAGCACGTCCCAGTGCTCGACGATCCGGCCGTCCTCGAATCGGTAGATGTCCGCGACCGCGGCGTCCGCAGCGCCGGGTCGGGAGGCTTTCACGTGCACCATGGCGAGGTCGCCGTCCACGAGGATGCGCTGGATCTCGAACGTCGCATCGGGCGATCCGTCGAACTTCGGGGTGAGCATCTCGATGGCAGCGGCCGGACCGTCGCCGATGGTGGGGTTGTGCTGGATGTAGTCGTCCGAGACGAGGAAGGCGAACGCATCCGCCACACGCTTCTGCGTGTAGAAGAGGTCGACGAACGTCTCGAACGGCGCGCGATTGTCGGCGCCCACGACGGACCGGCCTCTCAGCCCTTCAGGCCGCCGGCGAAGCCCTGGATGAACTTCTTCTGGGCGAACATGTAGAAGAGCAGGATCGGGATCATCGAGATGATCACGACGGCGAAGATCTTGTTCCACGCCGACACGAGGCCGCCGACGTACGTGTACATCGCGACGGGCAACGTCTGGGTCGTCGAGCCGCCCAGGAAGATCAGCGAGTTGAAGAAGTCGTTCCAGACGATGAGACCCGCGAGGATCGCGACCGTGCCGGTGGCCGGCGCCATGAGCGGGAGCACCACCCGGAAGAACGCCTGCGTCGGCGAGGCTCCGTCGATGACGGCCGCTTCTTCGTACTCGGTCGTGAGGCCGCGGAAGAAGCTGGCGTAGAGGAAGACCGACAACGGCAGCAGGATGCCGATCCACAGCAGGATCATGCCGATCGCGTTGCCGGTGAGGCCCACTGTGCGCGCCCCGATGTAGAGCGGCACGGTGCCGAGCTGCGCCGGCAGGATGATCGCGATGAGCACCAGGTAGAACGTCAGGTTCGTCCAGGCGCGGGTGCGCCGCGTGATGACGTAGGCGGCGACCGAGCCGAACAGCACCAGCCCGAAGATGGCGCCCGCCGTGATGATCGCACTGTTGAGGATCGCCATCGGGATGCTGTTGCGTCCGCCGGTGGTCAGGACCTCGATGAACGCGTTGAAGTCGAGCGACTGCGGCGGCGCCATCGCGCTCGTCGTCAGCGCCTCCTGGTCGGTCTTGAACGCGGTGGCGATCAGGAAATAGAAGGGCAGCAGCCCGATGATCGTGATGATCCAGATGAGGACTTCCCGCACCGCGGTGAGCTTGGTGTAGCGGAACATGTCAGGCCTTTCGGGCGGCGTCGCGGTCGCGCGTCGCGTACTGCTGGAGGATCGCGAAGACGAGGATGATGAGGGTCAGCACGAGCGCGAGCGCCGAGCCGAAGCCGAACTGGCCGAGCGAGAACGCCTGCTTGTACACCTGGGTGGCGAGGGTCTCAGTGGCGCCGGCCGGACCGCCGGCCGTGAGCGCGAGGATCTGGTCGAAGATCCGCAGGCCCTGGATGATGCCGAGCGTCGTCGCGATCGCGATGGAGGGACGGATGCCCGGGACCGTCACGTGCCAGAACCGCTTGAAGACGCCGGCACCGTCGAGCGCGGCCGCTTCTTCGAGCTCGACCGGCACCGAGGCGAGGCCGGCCAGGTAGATCACCATGACGAAGCCGGTCTGCTGCCAGACGACCGTGAGCAGGATCGCCCAGATCGACCAGGTGGGATCCGCGAGCCAGACCTTCTGCATCTCCTCGAGGCCGATCGCGGCGAGGAAGCCGTTGAGCGGGCCGTTGAACTGGAAGATGAACTTCCAGACGTACGCGACGGCGAGCGGGCTCAGCACGACGGGCATGAAGAGCAGCGTCCGCAGGATGTAGCGGGTCTTCAGCGTGCGGTTGATGGCCAGGGCGAAGCCGAGGCCGAGGATGTTCGTGAGGATGACCGAGCCGAACGCCAGGAACAGCGTGTTGATCACGGCGCCGACCATGAGCGGGTCGTTGAAGATCCGCACGAAGTTGTCGAGGCCGATGAACTCCCAGTCACCGAGGCCGGTCCAGTTCGTGAAGGCGAAGAAGCCTCCCGTCAGGGTGGCCACATAGTGCACCGCGATGACGAGGATGATGGCCGGAAGGGCCCACCACCAGTGCCCGTAGCTGATCAGCGGGCGGCGGCCGCCGCGGGGGCGCGGCGTGCGTCGGGCTTCGGGTGGCACCGTGAGGGTGCGCGTCGCGTCTCGCTCGATCGTCACTGTCATCTACTCTCTGACCTCGTCGTCATGCGCCCCTTCACCGGCGGCGTCACAGCCACTATCACACACTTGTGTCGGAAGCACACATTAGTTCTGGCAATACCGGATATAAGTGGTTCGGGACCTCGCGGCAGGCCGTTCGTCGCGCAGGATGAGGAACGTGGCCGAGTCATCGTCGAGCGCGCCCGAGGGCCTCTCCTTCCTGTGGCAGAACTTCGTCGACCCGCCGGACCAGGCGCGCCCGCGCGCCTGGTGGCACTGGATGGACGGCAACATCGATCCCGCGGGCATCGTGCGGGATCTGACCTGGCTGCACGATGTCGGTGTGCGGGGTGTGCAGCTCTTCGACGGCGGTATGGGGGTTCCGCTCGTCGTACCCGAACCGGTGCGGCCGGGAACGGATGCCTGGCACGAGGCGATCCAGACGACGTCGCACACGGCGGCCGACCTCGGCCTCGAACTCGCGGTCGCGACGTCATCGGGCTGGAGCGCCTCGGGCGGTCCTTGGGTGGAGCCCGGCGACGCCATGAAGAAGCTGGTGTGGTCGGAGTGCGTCATCGACGGGGGCGAGCGCCGCGCCGTCGAGCTCCCGCCACTGCCGGCGGTCGCCGGCACGTTCCAGGACTCCCCGCGCCCCGGCGCGGACTCCCGCGAGCCGTGGGCGGTGGACTGGCGCGTGGTCGCGCTGCCGGCCGCGCCGGCGCAGGAGGTGCTGCGGCCCGACCGGGTGCACGGCTCCGCGCCCGTCGCCGATGTGGACCGACTCGTCGACGGCTCGTTCGACGGTGCCGTCTCGCTCCCCCGGGATCCCGACGCGTGGTCCTCGGCGTGGCTCGAACTCGACTTCGATGAGCCCGTGACGGTCAGCTCGGTCACGCTCGGCCTCCCCGGGCCGCGCGGGTTCGGTGCCGCGCCACCGCCCGAGGCGGTGCTGCAGGTGAGCGAGGACGGCGTCGTGCACCGCGACGTCGTCATGCTGCCCGCCACGACGGTGCCGGCGAGATCGGCGACCTTCGCCCCGGTCACGGGTCGCCGCTTCCGGCTCGTGCTGTCGGGCGCGAGCGCCGCCCAGGTCCTCCCGCCCGTCGCCGACGGCGTGCGGCTGCCGCCGGTGCTCCGCCGCAGCGACGCCTTCCTCGTCTCCGAGTTCGCGCTGCGCACCGGCGCCCGCGTGAACCAGGCCGAGGTGAAGGCCGGCTTCGGCGTCGTCCCGGACTACTACGCGATAGACACGACTCCCGCACCGGTCCCCACGGCTTCTCCACTCGCCGCTGACGCGTCGAGCGGAGCCTCCGGCCGCGTGGGCCCAGCTGCATCCCCGGCTCCGTCCGAGATCCACGACCTCACCGCCCACGTCGATGGTGACCGCCTCACCTGGGACGCGCCGCCCGGCCACTGGCGGGTGCTGAGGATCGGGGCGTCGCTCACCGGCCAGACCAACGGACCGGCACTGCCGGACGCGACCGGCCTCGAGGTGGACAAGCTCGACGGCCGCCGCGTCGCGGCGTACCTCGAGCGGCATCTCGAGCGGTTCGCCCCCGGTCGGTACGACGCCCTGCTCAGCGACAGCATCGAGGCCGGGGCGCAGAATTGGACCGACGGGATCCTCGAGCGCTTCCGCGAGCTGCGGGGCTACGACCCGACGCCGTGGCTGCCGACGCTCGCGGGCTATCTCGTGGGCGGGGCCGAGGCATCCGATCGATTCCTCTACGACTACCGGCGGACGCTGTCGGAGCTGCTCGCGACCGAGTATTACGGAACCCTCTCCGCCGAGGCGCACCGCCGCGGCATGACGTACTACGCGGAGGCGCTCGAGGACGGGCGGCCGCAGCTCGGCGACGACCTGGCGATGCGGGCGCACGCCGATGTGCCGATGGGCGCCATGTGGACGTTCGATCCCGAAGCCGGTCCGCGGCCGACGTATGTCGCCGACCTCAAGGGCGCAGCATCCGTCGCGCATGTCCACGGCAGGCGGTGGACGGGCGCCGAGGCGTTCACGAGCTTCGACCGCCCGTGGGCCTCGTCGCCGCGGAGCCTCAAGCACGTCGCCGACCTGCAGCTCGCGCTCGGCGTGACGCGCTTCTGCATCCACACGTCGCCGCACCAGCCGGTCGCTGCGCCGCCGCCCGGCATCGCACTCGCGCCGTTCCTCGGGCAGGCGTTCACCGCGAACGAGACCTGGGCGCAGATGGCGCGCCCGTGGATCGACTACCTCGCCCGGTGCTCGGCCGTGCTCTCGTCCGGCGAGCCGGCGGTCGACATCGCCGTCTTCGTCGGCGAGGAGGCGCCGGTGACGGGCCTCTACGACGCCGGCTTCGACACGACCGTGCCGGAGGGCTTCGACTTCGACTACGTCGGCGCGGACGCGCTGGCGCTGCTGCGGGTGGAGGACGGGGAGCTCGTCGCGCGCGGCGCACGCTACCGGGTACTCCACCTCGGCGGCTCGAGTCGGCGCCTGACGAACGAGAGACTGCGCCGGATCGCCGCGCTGCTCGATGCGGGAGCGACCGTTGTGGGCGCACGGCCCGAGCAGTCGCCGTCCCTTGCCGACGCCGATGACGAGTTCGCGCGGCTGTGCGACGAGATCTGGGTCCACCCGCGCGCCCGCGGCCGGGTCGTGGCCACGACGAGTCTCGGCGAAGCTCTGGGCACGCTGGGGATCACGCCGCACCTCGAGGTCGTCGGCGCGCGGCTGCGCACCATCGCGCGGGTCGTCGACGGGGAGCGCGTCACATTCCTCGCCAATCCGACCGCCGAGGCGGTGACCGCACGGATCATCGTGCCCGCCGAGGTGGCGGCACTCAGCGCGTGGGACCCGGTCGCACTCCGCACCGCGCCACTGGTCGACGTCGGCGCGGGCGGTGACCGCCGGTCGTTCGAGATCGCGCTGGCGCCGTTCGGCTCGGTGTTCGTCGTGCCGGGTGGCCACGGACCGACGGCGGCCAGGGGGACCGTCGACCGTCGAACGATCGAGGGAGCGTGGACGCTGGAGTTTCCCGGCCGTCCGCCGGTCGCGCTGCCCGACGGACCACGGCTGTGGACCGATATCGACGACGGGGCACGGGCGTTCTCGGGAACGGCGGTCTATCGCACGCGGTTCACGCTGACCCGGCAACCGGACGACGGACGGATCACGCTCGAGCTCGGGCGCGTCGGCGACATCGCCCGGGTGGTCCTCAACGGCGTCGAATGCGGGATCGCGTGGACGGAGCCGTTCCGCGTCGACGTGACCGCGGCGGTGCGGGCGGGCGACAACGCGCTCGAGGTCGAGATCGCGAATCCGTGGCGCAATCGACTCATCGCCGAGGCATCCGTCCCCACCGGCGAGATCTTCGCCCCGATGACGGAAGTGTTCGAGACGGACGCCGCGCCGCTGGCCGCAGGCCTTACGGGGCCGGTGGCCCTACTTCTCGAGATCACCCACTGACCTGGGCGAAATCGCGGATCACCGAAGCAATTGCCGCACATAAGCATCGCTAATGTCAGAAACCTACATATCGTGCGACGCTTGATGTGCGGCCCCGAGGCCGAGCCAGCAACCCGAGCTGGCGACAACGAAGTCACGAAAGGGTCGAAATGCCACAGCACACAGCCTCCCGGCCTCTCCGGTGGTCGCTTCTCGCGGCTCCCGTCGCCGGAGTCCTCATCCTCGCCGGCTGTTCCGGCGGCGGCGACAGCGGCGGAGACTCCGGCGACTCCGCCGACAAGGGGTTCACGCTCATGGTCGCCGAGGCGAACGACGCGGACAACTATTACGAGCAGCTCACCGACATGTACACCAAGGAGACCGGCGTTCCGGTCGAGGTGATCCCGTACCCGTCAGACGCGTACAACACGCAGGTCACCACACAGCTCCAGGCCGGCAACGCCGCCGACATGATGATCCTCGCACCGGGCACCGGCCAGCCGATCTCGGTGGTCACGCTCGCCGAGGCGGGCTTCCTCGAGCCGCTGGACGACACCAGCGCGGGCATCATCCCCGCGGGGAGCGAAGCGCAGTACACCGTCGACGACAAGGTGTACGGCCAGCCCACCGCGCTCGCCCCGGTCGGCCTCATCTACAACTCCGCCGGCGCCGAAGAGGTCGGCATCGACGAGTACCCGGCGACCTACGACGACCTGCTGGCCGCCTGCAAGACGGCCCGCGACGGCGGTAAGACCTTCACGGTCCTCGCCGGCGGCGTGCCGTTCAACACCGGCCTGTTCGCCCAGCTCATCTCGGCCACCCGCGTCTACGAGGGCACCCCGGACTGGAACGAGCAGCGGGCCGCCGGCGACGTGACCTTCGCCGACAGCGACGGCTGGCAGCAGACGCTCAACGACATCGTCGAGCTCAACGACACCGGCTGCTTCCAGGACGGCGCCGCGGGCGGGACGTTCGACAACATCACCGCCGGCATCGGCGGCGGCACGGCTCTGACCGCAGCGACGCCCGGTTCGGCCGCGGCCTCGATCGGCGGCGCCACCGGCCTCGACATCACGGTCCAGGCCTTCCCGCCGGCGGATGGGCAGGAGCCCTTCACGCTCGCCTCGGCGAACTACGCGTGGGCCATCAACGCCAAGTCCGACGATGCGGTGAAGACCTCCGCGCAGGACTTCCTCGACTGGGCCGCGCAGCCGGAGCAGGCCAAGACGTATGCCGATCTGGCGGGCTACGTGCCGATCACCGGCGTGACCGCCGACGACCTGCTCCCGAGCTACGCGCCGATCGGCGACCTGCTCGAGTCGGGCGCCTACACGGGTCTGCCGAACGCCAGCTGGCCGAACCCCGCCGTCTACGACGCGCTCGGCGTCGGGGTGCAGGGCCTCCTGACCGGCCAGAAGACGGTCGACCAGGTGCTCGCCGACATGGACGCGGCGTGGGGCAACTGACCCGCTGAAACCGCAGTGAACGATGCCGCCCGGGGGCCCCGCGCCCCGGGCGGCATCGTCATGGTTCCCGACCGATATCTCAGCCGTACGCGACCCCGCGTGCCGCGACCCCCGAAGGAGCACGACGTGAACCGATCCGCCCGCGTGCGGCGGCTGCTCGCCGAGATGACCCCGGCCGAGAAGCTCGGCCAGCTGCAGATCGTGTTCCGTCCGCGGCACGACGATGCCGCGGAGCTCATCCGGGGGGGCCTCGGCTCGATCTTCTGGCCCCGCTCGGCGGCGGCGACCAACGCGCTGCAGCGGGTCGCGGTCGAAGAGACGCGCCTCGGCATCCCCGTGCTCGTGGGACTCGACGTCATCCACGGCCAGCGCACGATCGCGCCCGTCCCGCTTGCGCAGGCCGCGACCTTCGACCCTTCGCTCGTCGAGGAGCTCGCCGCGCTCGCGGCCGCCGAAGCGCGCTCGGGCGGTGTCACGTGGACCTTCTCCCCCATGGTGGACGTGTCACACGATCCGCGCTGGGGCCGCGTCGTGGAGGGGTTCGGCGAGGACGTCCATCTCACCGCTGTCATGGGCCGCGCGATGGTGCGCGGCTACCAGGGCGACGACCTCGCCACCCCACAAGCGATCGCCGCGACCGCGAAGCACTTCGTCGCCTACGGTCAGCCCGAGGGCGGCCGCGACTACAACACGGTCGACGTGTCGGAGCACCGGCTGCGCAACACGTATCTCGAACCGTTCCGCGCGGTCGTCGACGAAGGCGCGGCCTCGGTGATGGCGTCGTTCAACACCGTCGCCGGCGTGCCGATGCACGCCAACCGGCGGCTGATGACCGGGGTGCTGAAGGACGAGTGGGGGTTCCCCGGCGTCGTCGTCGGTGATGCCGAGGGCGTGCGCAATCTGCTTCCGCACGGCATCGCCGAGGATCTGACGGATGCCGCGTCCCAGGCGTTCCGCGCGGGGCTCGACATCGAGATGGGCGGTGCCCCTTCGGAGGTGGCCGACACCCTGCTCTCAGCGATCGACCCCGCGCGCCTCGACGACGCCGTCGCCCGCGTGCTCGCACTCAAGGAGTCGCTCGGTCTCTTCGACTCTCCGTACGCGAGCGAGCCGAACGAGCTCACCGCCCCGACCGGCGCGGGGCGAGCGCTCGTGCGGCGCGCCGCCGCGGGGTCGTCGGTGCTGCTCAGGAACGACGGGACACTGCCGCTCTCCGCGCCCGCGCGCGTGCTGCTGACGGGCCCTTACGCCGACTCGACCGATCACCTCGGCGCCTGGACGCAGTCCTTCGGCGCGCATGCAGGGACCATCGCCGGCGAGTTCGCCGCGCGACGACCCGACGTCGATCTGCGGGTCGTCCCCGGCGTCGACTTCCTCGGCGAGGACGCAACCGGCATCGCCGACGCCGTCGCGGCCGCGCGGGCGAGCGACGTCGTCGTGGTGCTCGTCGGTGAGCCCAGCGCGCTGTCGGGCGAGGCCGCCTCCCGCAGCGACCTGCGCCTGCCGGGCCACCAGGAACAGCTGATCCGCGAGATCGCCGCCACCGGCGTTCCGTTCGCCGTCGTCCTCGAGACGGGACGCCCGCTGGTCGTCTCGGACTGGATCGACCTCGCGGGGACGGTCGTCGTCGCCTGGCATGGCGGCACCGAGGCCGCGGCCGCGATCGTCGACGTGCTGCTGGGTGACGCCGATCCCGCCGGACGCCTGCCGATGTCCTGGCCGCGGTCGGTCGGGCAGATCCCGATCCACTACGCGCACGAGAACACCGGTCGCCCCGCGACGAGCGGCGGATCGCTCACCACCGAGACCGCCGACATCGGCCTGCACGGCCCCGCGAACGTTCAGGACAAGTACACCTCGAAGTACCTCGATCTCGAGCTCGGCCCGGAGTTCCCCTTCGGCTACGGCTCGGGCTACGCGACGTTCACGCGCGCGCCGGCAACACTGTCCGCGGCCTCGATCAGCGGCGCCGAGCTCGACGCCGGCGCGATGCTGTCGCTGTCGGTCGAGGTCGCCAACACGTCGGCGCGCGCCGGCGACGAGGTCCTGCAGGTCTACGTCGAGGACGTCGTGGCCAGCGTCGCTCCGCCGGTCCGGCGGCTCGTCGCGTTCGAGCGCAGGACCATCGAGCCCGGCCGCACCACGGTGTTCGCCTTCGAGATCGGCCGCGATCAGCTCGGCTTCTGGGCTGTGGATGCTGCGCCCCCGGCGTTCGTCGTGGAGCCCGGCCTCTTCCGCCTGCACATCGGCGCCACACTCGCCTCGACCCAGGCCGTCGAGCTGCGGGTCGTCTGAGTCAGCGGAGCGGCCGGTACCGGAAGTCGCGGAACCGCACCGTCCCCGCGCCGGCCGCGTAGAGCGCCGGACGCAGGCTCAGCAGGTCGCCCATGGTGTTGGCGTGGTACCCCGATGTCTCGTAGCGGATCGCGTGACGCACCCACTCCCCGCCGGGCTCGCGGTACCAGCCCGTGACGATGTGCTCGTCGTTGCGGATCCGCAGCTGCAGACGACGCGCCTCGGGCGCCGGCTCGCGCCAGTGCGTGACGTGCCCGCCCGAGTAGCTCCGCATCCGATCCCCGTCGATCCCCATGCCGCAGAACAGCCGGTCGTTGAAGAAGAGGAGCAGCCCGCCCTCGGCCCCGTCGATCTCGACGTCGACCTCGACCTCGTAGGAGTGGTCGCCGACGACGAGCGCGAGCGGCGACGTGTCGCCCGGCCCCGTTCCCTTGCCCGCGAGCACCAGACCGTCGTCGAGCGTGAGACGCGCGGCCTCCCCCGGGGAGGGGGCATGGAAGGTCCACCGCTCACCGAGACGCAGATCGGCGAAGTCGTCGTCGAACCCGCGGGACGGGGAGGGGACGGATGCCTCGGCCGGGGCATCCAGCTCGCCTCCGATGTCATCCAGAGCGGCGGCCGGCCAGCCGTCCTCCGTCCACGCGATGGGCTCGAGCAGGATCTGGCGACCGAGCGTGCGATAGCCGTTCTCGTACCCGTGCGAGACCATCCACCAGCTGCCTTCGCCGGTGGAGAGGATCGTCGCGTGTCCGCGCGACCACCATTTCTCGGAGGCGTCCTCGGTGCGGGCGACGGGGTTGTGCGGACTGTTCTGCCACGGCCCATGGACCGAGCGGGACCGCGCGACGATGACCATGTGCCCCGTCGGCGGGCCGCCGGTACCGCCGACGGCGCTCACGAGATAGAACCACTCGCCGCGGCGGAAGAGCTTCGGGCCTTCGAGCGCGTACGCCTCGGTGATCCACTCGTCGGGGTAGCGCCAGCCGTCATAGACCTGCTCCAGCTCGCCGACGGTCGCAAGGCCGTCGTCCGTCAGGGCGATGCGGCGGATGCCGTTGACGAAGAGGTACCGCTTGCCATCCTCGCCGACGACGTGACCCGGGTCGATCGCCCACCGGATGCCCAGGTCGATCGGGTCCGACCACGGGCCTTCCATCGAGTCGGCGTGGATGACGAAGATCGCGGGCGCGTCGAGTGCCGACCAGGGCGCGGGGATGAACGGGATGTAGATGAAGAAGCGTCCGTCCACCTCGGCGATGTCGACGGCGAACGTGCTGCCGAGCGGCTCGGCGAGCGCCGAGCCGGCGTAGGTCCAGTTCACGAGGTCGGGCGACCGATAGAGCAGGAGCCCCGGTGCCGACTCGAACGACGAGTACGTCATCCAGTACTCGTCGCCCACCTTGATGACAGCGGGGTCGGGGCGGTCTCCGCCGAGGACGGGGTTGATGAAGGTGGGCCGCTCAGCCACAGGTCGCACTCCTCGCCACATCGCGCTGCGCAGCGATGATCCTGTCTTCGAGGTCGTCGGTCTCGTCGCCCAGGCCATGGGCGTCGATGTACTCGACGGTCGCGGCGAGGCCCTGCTCGACCGTCACCGATGGGATGAACTCGGGGATGTCGCGCTGCACCTTCTCCGCGCTGAAGAGCATGTTGTGGGCGAACACGCTCGTCGCGAAGAGGAAACGCTGCCGGTCGACCGTCTCGAGCACGTGCGCGGGCACGCCGACCTGCTCGACCTCGCGTCCCACGACGCGCATCGCGGCCGCGTGGAACTCCTCCCACGTCGTGTGCCGCGGGTGCACGAGGTGGTACGTCTGACCGACGCAGTGCTCCTTGCCCAGCGCCCCGACGAACGCGAGCGCGGCGTCGTCGACGTGGAGGAGGTGGTGCGTCGCGCGCCCGTCGCCGACTTTGATGATGGGCTTGCCGGCGCGCATCCGTGACACCCAGGTGCTGTCGATCCCGATCTGACGCAGCGCGCGGCGTGGGCCGTACGTCGTCGAGGGGCGCATGATCGTCACGGGGAACCCCGAACCGTAGTGGGCCTCGAGCAGCACGCGCTCGGCGTCGGCCTTCGCCGCGGCGTAGGGCACGGACGGCCTCGCGGGGTGGTCTTCGGTCACGGGCAGCCAGTCGAAACGCTCGCCGAGCACCGTCACCGTCGAGGTGTGGACGACGTGCCCGACGTCACGGAACGCGCGGATGCTCGACAGCACGTCGGCCGGCGTGAACGCGATCACGTCGATCGCTGCGTCGAACCGGCCCGCCTGGACCGCGGACTCGAACCGCTCCTCGTCGTGGCGGTCGACGACGATCGTCTCGACGCCGTCCGGGGGCGCCGCGGTCGCGCCGCGGTTGACGCAGGTGACATCGTGCCCCTCGTCCAGGAGCCGCCGCACGATGCTCGTGCTGATGTTGCCGGTTCCCCCGACCACGACGACCTTCACGACCGCGCCCCCGCGGCGAAACGCAGAGCGAGGCGGGCGAAGAAGTCCGCGAACAGCAGCCGGGTGTCGATGGTGTCGAACAGGGTCAGCGGCCGGGGCGAAGGATGCGGCCGATAGGTGCCGTCGTCGGCGATCCAGGGAGCATCGACGACGCGGAAAGAGCTCGACTCCGTCGCACCCGTGCTGATCAGCACCGGCGGGCTGTCGCCCATCGGCCAGATCGCCCCGATCTTCGCGAAGTCGGGCGGGTTGTCGAAGCAGCTGTAGAGCCAGGCGCCGAACTCGCCGGCGGCCTGGAGTTCGCGCTCCAGCTCCGCGATCGACATCAGGCACTGGCGGTAGACGTGCTGCGGCACCTGCGAGATGCGGATGCCCGACTCGTTGAAGACGAACTGGGCCGCTGCGACGTCGAGCATGAGGTTGTACTCCCACGCGCCGTTCGGATGCGCGCCGCCGCCGATCCAGACGAGCTCGGCCCGGTCCACGAGGGACGGGTCGGCGCGCAGCGCCGAGGCGATGTGGGTGAGCGGGCCGCCGGCGGCGATCACGAGCGGCAGCGGGTCGGCCCGCAGCGACTCCTCGAGGATGACGCGGGCGCCGTCGGTGGGCGCGGTGAGCTCGGCGAACGGCACTTGAACGTCGTCCGAGACAGGGGGCGGATCGGCGATGCCCAGGCGACGCATCAGCTCCCGCGCGGCGTCGCGGGCGGGGCTCCCGTCGGGGTACGGCATCCCTTCCATCGCGATCGAGGTGCAGGTCACGCCGACGACCGGCGCAGCCTCGGAGAGGAAGTGGTGGGCGAGTGCGAGCAGCCCGTCGGGGTCGCCCGCGAAGTCGTTGTCGACGATCACGCGCGCCCGCGCTGTCACGGGGATGCGCCGGTACGCGCGCCACGAAGACTCGGTGTGACTCATCGCTTCCTCACGGGACTCGGAGCAGGGTGACGCGCGCGGCCCCGACGCGATCCACCGGGACGACCTGAAGACGCTCGTCCCCATTGAGGACGCGACCGGGTGCGATCCGGCCCTCGTCGAGGAGCAGCTCGACGACGGCGTCGACCTCCACCGATCCCTGCGGTGCGGCGAAGTCGAGCTTCACGCCCTGGCCGATGACGATGAGTTCGTCCTCGGCCACGGCGAAGATCAGCGCGAACGGCCGGTGCTCGCCCGGCGTCGGGACGGGCTCACGCGGGAGCGTCTCGTCGGGGACCGGCAGCGCCTCGTCGGGAAGCTGCACGCCTACGTCGAGCAGGAAGTCGCGGACGATGTCGCTCAGCCCGCGGCCGCTCACGGTGAGGTCTCCGACCGTGGCCTCGGCCGGAGGGGCACCCTGCTCCACCACGACGGCGCCGATGCGCCGGGCCCGCTGGGCCTCGGCGATCTCCGGCTCGAAGGCGGTGAGGTGCGCGAGCATCGCGGCGACCTGGCCATCGGGGTTGGCTCCGTCGAAGCCGAATCCCGACCAGCCGACCGCCCGATAGGTTCCGATGGCGCGGGCGAGTTCTCCCGCGCGCAGTCTGCTCTCCGGCACGAAGAACGGCTGCGAACCGGTCGCGTAGGTCCGCATCGCCGCATCGGCGTCGTCCACGTAGATGTCGGGGCCGACGAGCGAGAGGGAGGGTGCCGCCGCGCGCCACACGTCGATGACGCGACTCGAGGGTCCGCCGCTCGGCCACTCACCCGGCTCATCCTGTCCGGGCTGCGGCCCCAGCCACGCGTTGGCGTACATCGGAATCCGTTTGACGGCCTGACCGCGCTCGGCGAGGTGCTGCACGTACGACGCGATCGACCACGCCATGAAGATCTCGTCGGCGCCCGAGCCGTCACCGAACACGTCGCCCCACGTACCCGCCTCACGCCGGCCGGCCTCCGCCCAGAGCGTGCGGAGCAGTGACCCCTCCTCGCCCTCGCGGGCGACGGCGATCAGCGGGGCCGGCACGTCGCGACGCCAGGCCTCCTCGGCGAGCTCGCTCCGGTCGCGGCTGTCGCGCAGGATCCCCGACTCGTTCTCGACTTGGACCAGCGCGACGACATCGGTGCGGTCGACCTCGGCGAGGTGTGTGATGAAGGCTTCGAACGCGGTGGCATCGGCATCGCGGAGCGCCTCGCTGAAGACCGAGAGCACGGGCGTCGGCATGACACCGGAATAGTGGAAGGCGCTCCCCCGGGTCTTGGCGTGCACCACGGCGCGCGGGAAGCGGGTCTGGTCCGCCCGCACCCACCGCGGCGCGTACGTCGACGTCGCGTTCTTGAACGCGCCGAACCACAGCAGCACGAGCTGCAGTCCCCGGCTGCGGGCTTCCTCGATCATCGTGTCCACGAGCGCGAAGTCGAACTCGCCGTCGCGCGGCTCGGTCAGCGCCCAGCTGACCGGCGCGAGCACGGTGTTCGCGTGCAGGTCCCGCGCGTGGGCGAACGACTGACGGATGGATGCCGTCGACGAGCTCGACGAGTTGTGCACCTGGCCGCCCAGCAGAAGACGGAGCTCGCCGTCCTTGCGCAGACGCAGGTCTTCCCCGAACGACCAGGCCGAGCGATCGCCGGCGCTCACTCCGCCCCGCCGATCCAGTCCGCGATCGCGTCGACCGTCGGGAGGGCCGTCGGGTCGGCGGGCTCGTTGATGTGGCCGTGGTCGGCGCCGGCCTCCAGGCGGAGGGTGACGTCGATCCCCGCAGCATCCAACTGCCGTGCGAAAGCCTCACCCGACGGACGCAGATCGTCGGATTCGCACACCAGCACGAACGTCCGCGGGAAGCCGTCGACCGGCCCGAGAGCGGCGAAGGCGTGCGGATCGTCGAGCGCCTCGACGGACCCCGCGAAGTTTAGTGCGAGGGCACCGTGCGGGGAGTCGGGATCGAGTTCCGCCGAAGCCGCCGGGCCGTTCGGGTGCACGACCGGGTAGACGAGCACGAGCCCGTCGGGCACCCGATCGCCGGAGTCCCGCAGCCGTGCGACGGCGCCCGCGGTCAGGTTGCCGCCCGCGCTGGCTCCACCGAGGTAAACGCTGTCTGTGCCGAACAGCTCCTCCGCGCGCGCGACGGCGTGACGCCAGGCGGCGAGCACGTCGTCCGAGGGATCGGGGAAGTGCACGTCTCCGAGACACTTGACGTAGTCGACCGCGAGCACCGGGATGCCGCGGGCCGCGAGTTCGAGCGCGACCCAGTGCGACTCCGGCATGTCGAGGTGGCCGCCGATGAACGCGCCGCCGTGCACCCACACCAGGGCGCGACCGGATGCCTCGGCCGAGGCATCCGTGTACAGCCGCGCCGGCACCGCGCGGGCATCCCCGTCGATCGAGACGTCGCGCGTCTCGACGTTCGCGAGGCGGGGGAAGCGGCGCTTCAGCGACTCCGTGTCGATGTCGGGGCGCGGGTCGGCCGGCTCGCCGTGCTCGCGGAACATCCGGAGCACTTCGGAGAGCGGCAGCGTGCGGACGTCGACCTCGGTGTCAGACATGGGCCGCCTGCACCGCGCGCATCGAGGCACGGATGAGGTCGTGCTGCCTGCGGACGAGCAGCAGCGGGTCGACCTCGCCGAGCTCGGCGAACGCGTGCCCCTCCCACTCGCTCGACCAGTAGCCGCGATAGCCGCCCTCGACGAAGACGCGGACGAGCTCCGGGTAGTCGATGGCGGGCTCCTGCCCGTTCTCGTCGATGTCGTAGAACTTCGCGTGAACGTGCTTGATCTGCGGCATGATGTCGGCCCACTCGCGCGGGTCGACGTGGCCGTGCATGTTGAAGGCGAGGTGCGCGAACGAGCCGAGACGGCCCGGGTCGAAGTCGCGGGACTTCAGGTAGCCGATGAACTCCTGCTGCCGCTCCTGCATCGTCGCGTCGGTGGCCCAGATGCGCTGCAGCTCGGCGAGCGCGTCGTCATCCAGGCCCGCGCGCTGCACGGCGCGCAGCAGCGTCGGCGACATGCTGTGCATCGTCGACGAGAAGTCCGCGACGAACCCGAGCAGCGGCGAGTCGAGCTCGGCGTAGGTGTCGCGCACCTTCAGGATCGGCTCGGCGTTCGGCCCCATCGGCGCGTGGATCTCGTACGCCAGCTGCAGGTCGAGGCGCTCCGCCACCGGCAGCAGCCGGCGCAGCAGCTCGGGCTTCGCAGACTGGATGCGCACCAGCGGGAACCCGAGCTTCTTCGCCCC
Organism: Microbacterium sp. C23T; assembly: GCF_053345975.1. Classification (NCBI taxonomy): domain Bacteria; kingdom Bacillati; phylum Actinomycetota; class Actinomycetes; order Micrococcales; family Microbacteriaceae; genus Microbacterium; species Microbacterium sp. C23T. The sequence goes on from NZ_JBKFBD010000006.1 coordinate 66,185, forward strand.
CTGGAACATGAGCTCGCTGAACTCGAACTCCTCGTCCGGCGTCATGTCGCGGTCGCGCCGGCGGCCCATGTCGAGGTTCGCGCCGAACGAGCTCGCGTCGAAGCCGTGCTTGTCGAACGCGGCGCGCCACTGCGCGACGAACTCGTCCGACACGACCGGATAGGTCGGCAGCACCTGCGACGCGACGATCTCGATGCCCGGGCCGATCCCGAGCTCGGCGACGCGGTCGAGCAGTCCATCGAAGTCGTACCAGCCCGCGCGGAACTCGGCGCTCGCCGAGTACAGCGTGAGGCCGAGCTTGAAGGGGTCGGCCTCCGCCGCGGGCGGCGGAGGCGCGATGTCGGTCGCGGTCGCCAGGGGCGCAGCATCCGTGTCCGTCACTGTCAGTGTGAAGGACTGGCGCACGATGTTCGGCACGTACATGCCGGGTCCGCCGTCCTGGCCGGGTGCGATCTGCATGTACGGCAGCCGCAGCTCGCCGAAGATCTCGACCCGGTGCTGCTCGCCGAGCGCGACGGGCTGGTCGAGACGTGCGACGAGGAGCGGATGCTGCTGCAGGAACCAGAGTGTCTCGCTCTGCTGCGACAGCTCGGCGATGGCGTAGCGCGTGCCGTCGATCTCGAAGGCCAGGTCGTCCGTCCCGATCTCGACCCCGTCGACGGTGAGGCGGAGCGTCGAGACGGACGAGAGCCACAGGCTCCGGTACCAGGGGATGGTGAGCTTCAGTGCGAGGCCGTCCGGGTGCGGGCGGAGGCTGTCTTCGGCGATGAGTCCGTTGGGCATGGTTCTCTCCGGTTTCGGGCGGTTCGTCAGAGGGTGGAGGCGATGGAGCGGATGAGCGAGTGCTGGCGGCGCACCTGCTCGATCGAGCGCCAGGGGATGCGGTCACCCTCGTACTCGCTCGAGAGGTAGCCCGTGTAGCCGGCGTCCTTCAGGGCGCGGAGCACCGGCTCCCACGGGATCTGCTGGTCTTCGAGGTTCTCGTCGATGTCGTGGAACTTCGCCTGGATGAAGACGACGTACTTCGCGATGTCGGCGATGTCGGCGGGGTCGACCGCGATGCCGTCGAGGAACGCCGGGCGGCGGCCGGGCAGCTCTCCGGGCTTCAGCGGGATGGGCCGGTCCTGGAAGATGCCGGTGTCGAGCAGCAGCCCGAAGTGCTTCGTCCCGGTGCGCTCGATGAGGCCGATGTAGTCGTCGACGACCTCGTGCTTGATGGGCGTCGGCGAGTGGATCTCGGGGCAGATGACGACGTCGAGTTCGGCCGCGAGGTCGAGCGAGCGCTCGACGGACTCGGTCCAGATGGGGTGCGGGATGAGGTCGCTCGAGACGACGCCGATCTTGGGCCGCACGAAGCGGAAGCCGAGGCGCTTGGCCAGCCGCAGGTCGCGCTGCAGCATCGCGGCTCCCTCGGCGGCTGTCAGATCGCGCGCGTTCGCGCCGCTCGAGTGCAGGCGCGTGTCGATCCACGAGCCGTAGTTCGTCGGCTCGAGGGAGTACTTGTCGAGCAGTGCGAACCAGCGGTCGATCCACTCGGTCGTGGGCTCGGGGTACCGCTCGATGTGGCCCTCGCCGAGGATCTCGACACCGGTCGCGCCGACGTCCGCCACAGCGGCGAGCGCCGTCTCGAGGTCCATCACCGTGCCGAAGTCGGTCATGAAGCTGTAGAGGCTCACGCCGTACTTGAAGGGGCCGCCCTCCTCCGAGGAGGTCAGGGTGATGTGTCGCGAGACCTCGTACGTCGAGGGCTGGTGCTCCTGGGGGATGTACGACATGCGCAGGCGCAGCTGGATCGAGACCTCGTGCATGCCCTCGGGCAGGCCGCCCGGGTGCGGCACCGTCACGATCGCGGCTTCCTCGAGGGGCCAGCGCACGCCCTCCGAGTCCCACAGCTCCTGCAGCGAGTAGGTGCGACCGGCGAAGGTCCAGAGCGGCACGTCGGCGGGGACGTCGATGAGGTTCCCGACCCGTACCGCGACGCCGTCGATGAGGGATGCGGCCATGCCGCGGTACGACGGCATGCGCAGACGGAACTGGAAGCCGGTGGTCTCACCCCCTTCGCGCACATTGCGGAAGCCGACGGACTGGATGAGATCTCTCTCGAGAAGCATCGATGCTCGCTCTCTGGGTCGGGACCGCGCTGTCGCGGGCCGGGAGTCCCTTCGAGAGTAACAGCGTTAGGCATGATTTAGACATAAGTAAGTCTGATGTGCGCATAATCGCGACACCGTTCGCGCATCGTTGCGAACGATGCCACCTCCCCGCCACATAGATTGCACGGATACACTGGGCCGAGGCATCCCGAACCCGGAGGAGCACACCGTCGTGTCCGATCAACCGCTGCTCTCCCGGCTCGATCTGAACCTCCTGGTCGCCCTCGACGCGCTGCTCACCGAGCGGAGTGTGACGCGCGCGGCCGAGCGGCTGCACCTGAGCCAGCCCGCGCTGAGCGCCTCGCTCGCCCGGCTCCGAACCCACTTCAACGACCAGATCCTCGCCCGCCGCGGCAACACCTACGAGCTCACTCCGCTCGCTCTGCGCCTCACCGAGCACACGACGACGGCTCTCGAGGCCGCGCGCCGCGTGTTCGAGAGCCAGGCGACGTGGAGTCCGAGGGACTCGACCCGCGAATTCTCGATCTACGGCTCCGACTACGGCTTCGCCACCATCGGCAGCGAGGTGTCGCGCCTCGCGGCGGAGGCCGCACCCGGCGTGCGCTTCCGCTTCATGCTGCACAACCCGGCCATCGTCGACGACGCCCTCAACCGGCTGCGCTCCGCTGACGGCATGGTGATCCCGCACGGCTACCTCGTCGACCTCCCCTACGCCGATCTCTGGCGGGACGGCTGGGTGGTCGTGGCCTCCGAGTCGAACGAGCAGGTCGGCGACGAGCTCACGATGGACGTGCTGGGCGCACTGCCGTGGGTCTTCACCTACCAGTCGCGCACGGCCTTCACCTCGGCGGCCCGGCAGCTGCAGCAGCTCGGCATCGAGCCGCACATCGAGGCGGTCGTCGAGAGCTTCCTCGCGCTGCCGCACTTCATCGCCGGCACCAACCGCCTCGGCCTGATCCAGGCGGGCCTCGCCCATGTCGCCGAATCCGTCCCGGGCGTGCGCACGCTGGAAGCCCCTTTCGACGCGACGCCCGTCGTCAACGCCCTGTGGTGGCACCCCGTCCACGGCCGTGACCCCGAGCACGCCTGGATGCGCGGCATCTTCGAGCAGGCCGCGGCATCCGTGTCGAAGCGCCCGGCGTCCGTCGTGAGTCAGCCCGCCTGAGCGCCACGCTGCCGGCGGGACCTCAGGCGTTCCGACGCGCCGCCAGTCCGGCTCCCACCGCGGTGAGGCCGGCGGCGAGCAGCACGACCACGCCCGACACCGCCATGTTCGCCGTCGGCCCGTAGGTCGCGGTGAGCTGGCCACCGGCCCACGAGCCGCCTGCGATCCCGACGTTGAAGAGCACCACGATGGACGCGCTCGCGAGGTCGCGGAGGCGATCGGATGCTGCGCGCATGAGCGCCGTCTGGATCAGCGGGAACATCGCGCCGGTGCCGGCACCCCAGAGAGCCAGGGCGACGACCACGACGAACGTCGCGTGCGGCGCCGCGGCGAGGGCCGCGAAGGCGCCGACGAACACCAGCAGCGTCGCGGTGAGCGCCGTCCGCGGGAAGCGATCGGCGAGGCTGCCGGCCACCGCCACCCCGATCATGCCCGCCGCGCCGAACACGAAGAGCAGTGCGCTCGCCCAGCCGTCGGCGATGCCGGCCGAATCGGCGAGGTAGGGCCGGATGTAGACGAACGAGAGGAACTGCGCGAGGCCGATCAAGAGCCCCGCGATCCCGAAGGCGGCCAGCGGCGGGAGGGAGCGATCGTGACGCAGCGGCGCGCGCTCGCCCGCGGCCACGGGCTCGACCACCGACCGCGGAAGCCGACGGAGGACGACGGCGGCGAGCAGCAGCATCCCGATCCCCATCACCGCGAACGAGACGCGCCAGCTCGTCAGCTGCGCGAGAGCCGTCGCGACGGGGAGGCCCAGCACCGTCGCCGCCGTGCCCCCGCCGGTGACGAGCGCGAGCCCGCGCCCGAGCTGCGCACCCGACAGCAGCGACGACGCGTACACGATGACGATCGCCCAGAACACGCCGTGGGCCACGGCGGCGACGGCCCGCGTCGCGAACGCGAACTCGTACGTCGGCGCGAAGGCCGTCGCGACGTTGGCCAGGGCGAACACGGCGAGCGAGACGGCGACCACGATGCGGCGGTCGATCCGCCGCGTCGCCCGCGTGAGCGGGATGCTCGTGGCGATCACCACGATCGCCCACACCGAGACGAGCAGTCCGATGCGCAGCGGATCGACCCCGAAGTCGCGGGCCATCTCGGGCATGAGCCCGGCCGGCAGCGACTCGGCGGTGACGGTGACGAAGACCCCCAGCGAGAGGAGCAGCAGCGCCCCCAGCGGGAAGCGCGAGACGGAGGTGGCGGGGAGGGTGACGGATGCCGTGGACGAGGTCATGCAGCGAGGCTAAACTTTGACATCAATGTCAATGTCAAGCTTTCGCGCGACACGAATCGACACGGAGGGCATCGCGGCATGAAGATCGGCGAACTGTCGCAGCGCACCGGCATCCCCGCACGGATGCTGCGGTATTACGAGGAGCAGGGGCTCTTGGCGTCCGAGCGCTCGGCGAACGGCTACCGCGCGTACGACGAGGCCGACGTGGAGCGCGCCACGCGCGCCCGTGGCCTCGTTCAGGCGGGGCTGTCGACGCGCCTCGCGAAGGTCGTGCTCGACGTCGAGCGGCAGTGCGCGCTGGCGCAGCCGACGTGCTCGCGCGAGCTCGCCGAGATGCTCGCGACCGAGCTGTCGGCGCTCGACGACCGCCTGGCGTGCCTCACCAAGAGCCGTGACGCCGTCGCACGGTATCTCACCCTCACCCGCAACGGCGATCTGGTCGGCGCCGCGTAGCCCGCACCCGCCCTGGGCTACGGCTCGAGCGTGAGGGACGCGGCGATCGGCACGATCTCCTCGCGCAGCGCCATGATCTCGCGCACGTGCTCCTGAAGGCGCTCGTCCTCCGAGAGCTCGGGCGTCCACTGCGGGACCGGCTGGGCGACGCCGTCGGCGCCGGGCACGACGAACACGCTGAGGCACTGGGTCGTGAGCGTGCGGTCCTCGGGCGTGCGCGGGTCGGCGGTCCACACCCGCGTGCTGACGTGCATGCTGTGCCGGCTCGTGTAGACGATGCGCGCGTCGACGTCGACGAGGTGCCCGATCACGACCGGCGCGAGGAAGTGGATGCCGCCCGAGTAGACGCCGATCGCCGCACTCGCGTCGTCGCCGTCCTTCGCCCAGGCCGCAGCGACGGCGTAGCCGGCCTCGTCTATCCAGCGCATGACCGTGCCGCCGTGCGCCTTGCCGCCGAAGTTCACCACACCGGGCGGCGCGAGGAACTTCAGCGTGGTGCGCGGGGCCGTGGAGGCATCGGTGTAGTCCTCCTCGAGCATGAGGCGCTTGATCTCGGCGCGGGACTCGATGCGCTCGAGGGCCCCTTCGGCCAGCTTGTGGTCGGAGCGGCTCACCGGCGTCCACGCCGGAACCGCGGTGGGCCGCCCGTCGGCGCCCTTCGCCACGAAGACGAGGATGCACGTCGTCGCCGGCGTGTACAGGCGCTCGTTCACGTCGGTCGACGAGACGGTGACGACCACGTGCATGCTCGTGCGGCCGGTGTAGACGATGCGGGCCTGCACCTCGATGAGGCTTCCCGGCGCGATGGGCCGCCGATGGCGGACGTTCCCGACGTACGCGGTGACGCAGTACGCACCCGCCCAGCCGACGGCGCAGGCGTAGCCGGCCTTGTCGATCCACTCCATGACGCTGCCCGCCGCGACCGAACGGCCTCCCGCGGCGGTGTCGGCGGGGACGGCCATGAAGCGCATGGTGATGCGGTCGTCGCGGGCCGCTGCCCGGACCCCGGAGACGGTGCTCATGCCGTCAGGGTACGTCCGCGGCATCCGCCTGTCCCGTGCATGTCGCGCGCGATGGGCTCAAGAAGCGCCGATCCTTCGCACAGGGCAGAATCGAACAATGGCCGCCTCCCCGCACCTGAATCCCGACCACGCCTGCCTCATCGTCCACGGCAGCGACCAGCCGGGGATCGTGGCGGCGGTCTCGGCGATGATCACGCGCATCGGCGGCAACATCGTCGCGTTCGACCAGTACTCCGACAACCCCGAGGGCGGCGCGTACTTCCAGCGGGTCGTGTTCCACCGGCCGGGCTTCGCGGCCGACCGCCCGCACATCGAGGCCGAGATCGCCGAGACCCTCGCCGGCTTCGACCTGGAGTGGTCGCTCACCGACCAGTCCGTGCCCAAGCGCATGGCGATCCTGTCGTCGAAGCAGGACCACTGCCTCCTCGACCTGCTGTGGCGGCACCGCCGCGGCGACCTGCCGGTGACCGTGCCGATGGTGATCTCGAACCACACCGCCTCCGCCGAGGACGTGCGCTCGTTCGGCGTGCCGTTCTTCCACGTGCCCGGCGTCGCCGGTCCCGACAAGTCCGCATCCGAGGCGAAGATCCTCGAGCTCCTGCGCGGGAACGTGGATTTCGTGGTGCTGGCCCGGTACATGCAGATCCTGTCGGGCGACTTCCTCAAGGAGCTCGGGGTGCCGGTGATCAACATCCACCACTCGTTCCTGCCAGCCTTCATCGGCGCCGAGCCGTACAAGAAGGCCAAGGAGCGCGGCGTCAAGCTCATCGGCGCAACCTCGCACTACGTCACGGACGACCTCGACGAGGGCCCGATCATCGAGCAGGACACCGTCCGGGTGACCCACGCGGACTCCGCCGCCGAACTCGCCCGTCGGGGCGCCGACGTCGAGCGCCAGGTGCTCTCCCGCGCCGTGCTGTGGCACGCCGAGGACCGCGTCATCCGCCACGGGAACCACACGATCGTCTTCTGACACGGATGCCGCGGCCCGCGGCATCCGTCCCGTCAGACGAGGCGCAGCTCGGCGTCGATGGCGGTGGCGGTCTGCGTGAGCGCGGGCAGATGCCGCTCGAGGACGTGCTCGACGCTGTCGCGGGTGGCGCTGGTCGAGACGTTGACCGCGGCCACGACGTCGCCGCGGCGATCGCGCAGCGGCACGGCCACCGAGCGCAGGCCCGGCTCGAGCTCGCCGTCGACGAGGGCCCAGCCCTGTGCGCGCACGCGGTCGAGCTCGGCGCGCAGCTCTGCCGAGTCGGTCACGGTGCGCTCGGTGAGGGACGGGAGGACGGATGCTGCGAGCAGCCCGTCGCTCGCGGCATCCGGCAGCCCGGCCAGCAGCACGCGCCCCATCGACGTCGCGAAGGCGGGGAACCGGGTGCCGATCGTGATGCGCACGCTCATGATGCGCCGCGTCGGGACGCGCGCGATGTAGACGATGTCGCCGCCGTCGAGCACGGCAGCCGAGACGCTCTCGTCGACATCGCGTGAGAGCCGCTCGAGGTGCGGCTGCACGATCTCGGGGATCGAGAGGGCGGAGAGGTAGCTGAACCCGAGCTCGAGCACGCGCGGGGTGAGCGCGAACGTCCGGCCGACGGCGCTGCCGGTCCCTGAGCCGGTCGAAGGGCGGACGTAGCCCAGTTCCTCGAGGGTGCGCAGGAACCGCCCCGCGGCCGCGCGCGTGATGCCGGCGCGGCGCGCCACCTCGCTCAGCGTCAGCTCGGGGTGCTCCGCGTCGAACGCCCGGATGACCGCGAGCCCGCGCACGAGGGACTGGATGGTGTCGTTGGTGCGGGCCGCGTCGTCGGTCACCGGCTCACCCTATCCGCCGCGCCGCCCCGCCCTGCCGGGGTGTGGCGCAACTGCTGCAGTTCCCTGCACCTGCTGCGCCACGCGACGCAGCAGGTGCCGGAATCTGCAGCAGTCGTGTCACGCGTAGCTCCGGTTCAGCGCTCGAGAACGACGGCGAGGCCCTGACCCACGCCGATGCAGATCGCCGCGACCGCGACCCCGCCGCCGCGGCGGGCGAGCTCGTGCGCGGCGTGGCCGATGATGCGGCCGCCCGAGGCGCCGAGCGGGTGGCCGATCGCGAGCGCGCCGCCGTGGATGTTGAGCTTGTCGGGGTCGAGCTCGGGCCAGCCCGCCAGGCACGCCAGCGACTGCGACGCGAACGCCTCGTTGAGCTCGACGAAGTCCACGTCGGCCCACGTGCGGCCGGCGCGCGCGAGCGCCTTGTTCGCGGCCTCGATCGGCGCGATCGGGAACTGGTCGGGGTCGACGCCGTGCGCGGCGCGTCCGGTGATGCGGGCCAGCGGCTCCGTGGGCAGCACGCCCTCGCGGCCGAGCAGCACCGCCGAGGCGCCGTCGTTGATGGGCGAGGAGTTGCCGGCCGTGACGCTGCCCTCGCCGTCCGCCGCGAACAGTGCCTTGAGCCCGGCGAGCTTCTCGACCGACGTGTCGTCGCGGATGCCCTCGTCGCGGGCGAGCTCGACGCCGGGCACCTGGACGGTCTCGGAGTCGTAGACGCCCGCGGCCCACGCCTCGGCGGCGAGCCGGTGCGACCGCACGGCGAACTCGTCCTGCTGCTCGCGCGTGATCCCCCACTCGCGGGCGATCAGCTCGGCGGACTCGCCGTTGGAGATGGTCCAGTGCTTGGGCAGCTTCGGGTTGGTCATGCGCCACCCGATCGCCGTGTTCCAGAGCGTCTGGTTGCCGACGCTGGGCCACGGCCGCGGCGACTTCTCGACGACGTACGGGGCGCGGCTCATCGACTCGACGCCGCCAGCCAGCACGACGTCCACGTCGCCCGCCTCGATGGCACGCGAGCCCTGGATGACAGCCTCGACCGACGACGCGCACAGCCGGTTCACCGTCACGCCGGTCACCGTGGTCGGGAACCCGGCGAGCAGCGCGCCCATGCGAGCGACGTTGCGGTTGTCTTCCCCGGCCTGGTTCGCGTCGCCGAAGATCACGTCGTCGATGCGGGCGGGGTCGAGGCCGGTGCGCTCGATGGTCGCCTTCATGACGACCGCGGCAAGGTCGTCGGGGCGCACGCCCGACAGGGCGCCGCCGGCGCGGCCGAACGGCGTGCGGACGGCGTCGTACACGTAGGTGGTCATGTCATTCACCTTCCCGGATGCTGCGGGTCGAGGCATCCGTGAATTCCAGTCCTGTGAGCTCGGAGAGGAGCTCGACGGTGTTGTCGCCGAAGGCCTCGCGCACCGCGAAGCCGTCGGGCGTGACGTCGAAGACCGCGTGGTCGGTGTAGACGCGCGTGACGCAGCCGACGCCGGTGAGCGGGTAGGTGCACGCGTCGACGAGCTTCGACTCACCGGTCTTGGTGAGGAGGTCGGTCATCACATAGACGTTCTTGGCACCGATGGCGAGGTCCATCGCACCGCCGACGGCGGGGATGGCGCCGGGCGCTCCGGTGGACCAGTTCGCCAGGTCGCCGCCCTGCGACACCTGGAACGCGCCGAGCACGCACACGTCGAGGTGCCCGCCGCGCATCATGCCGAACGAGTCGGCGTGGTGGAAGTACGCGGCGCCCGCCAGGGCCGTGACGGGCTGCTTGCCGGCGTTGATGAGGTCGGGGTCGATCTCGCCGGCGACGGGCGACGGGCCCATGCCGAGCATGCCGTTCTCGGTGTGCAGGATGATCTCCTGGTCCTCGGGCAGGTAGTCGGCGACGAGGGTCGGCGCTCCGATGCCGAGGTTGACGTACGACCCCTCGGGGATGTCCTGTGCGATGCGCGCCGCGAGCTTCTCGCGGGAGATGCGCGTCGCCGTCGTTGCGGTCTCGGTCACTGGTCGATCTCCGTTCCGGATGCTGCGGCGCCGGCGAGCGGGCGCCCCTCGATGTCCACTCCCCCGACGAACGCGCCGGCGTCGAGCCACCCGCGCTCGCCCACCGCGACGACGCGGTCGACGAAGATGCCGGGCGTCACGACGGTCTCGGGGTCGAGCGAGCCGAGCGGGACGAGCTCGTCGACCTGCACGATCGTGGTGGTCGCGGCGGCGGCCATGATCGGCCCGAAGTTGCGCGCGGTCTCGCGGTACACGAGGTTGCCCCACCGGTCGGCGCGGTAGGCGCTCACGAGGGCGTAGTCGGCCTTGATCGGGTACTCGAGCGCGTAGGAGCGGCCGTCGATCTCGCGGATCTCCTTGCCCTCGGCGAGCTGTGTGCCCACGCCGGTCGGCGAGAAGAACGCGCCGATGCCGGCGCCCGCCGCGCGGATGCGCTCGGCGAGGTTGCCCTGCGGCACGAGCTCGAGCTCGATCTCGCCCGCACGGTAGAGCCCGTCGAACACCCAGGAGTCGTGCTGACGCGGGAAGGAGCAGAGGATCTTGCGCACCCGCTTCTTCGCGAGCAGGGCCGCGAGCCCGACGTCGCCGTTGCCCGCGTTGTTGTTGATGATCGTCAGGTCGTTCGCACCCTGCGCGATGAGCGCGTCGATGAGCTCGACGGGCTGCCCGGCGCGGCCGAAGCCGCCGATCATGATGGTCGCCCCGTCACGGATGCCGGCCACGGCCTCCTCGACGGAGCCCACGGTCTTGTCGATCACGAACCGCCTCCTTGCTTGTTCGCTGTGCGAACACATGTACGCTCTGCGACCAGTGTACGCGCGATGACGACATTTCGGAAGCCTCGAGCCGCAGCATCCGTCGCGCCTAGGTGGGTTTGGGGCGCACCACACCCGCTTGGGGCGCACTCCGCACGCCCCGAACGCGAGCCCCGTGCCCCGACCCGGAAAAGCGGGGCCGGCGCCCCGACCCCGGAAAGGGGACCGGCTACTCGGCCTCGGCGAACACGTCCTTCGCGATGCGGAACGCGGTGTTGGCGGCGGGGACGCCGCAGTACAGGCCCGCCTGGAGGATCACTTCCTTGATCTCGTCGACACTGAGTCCGTTGCGGAGCGCGGCGCGCAGGTGCATCGCGAGCTCCTCGTGGTGCCCGAGTGCGATGAGCGCCGTGAGCACCGCGACCGACCGCGACCGGCGGTCGAGGCCGGGGCGCGACCAGACGTCGCCCCACGCGACGCGGGTGATGAAGTCCTGGAAGTCCGCGGTCAGCTCGGTCGTTCCCGCGATCGCGCGATCGACGTGGGCGTCCGACAGCACCTCGCGGCGTACGACCATGCCCTGGTCGTAGCGCGCCTCGTCGGTGAGGCCCTCGCCGTCCGGCCGGCTCACGCGGCACGCTCCGCGGCGACCGTGTGGAAGAAGTCGAGCAGCACCGCCGCCGTCGCCGCCGGGGAGTCCGCGGGCGCCAGGTGCGAGGCATCCGGGATCCCGATCGCCTCGCCGTTCTGAACACCCGCGGCGGTCTCGCGAGCGGATGCCTCGGGCGTGACCGCGTCGTGATCGCCCCACACCGCGAGCACCGGCGTGGCGATCTCGCCCAGCCGATCGCGCACGTCGAAGACCGCGAGCGCGTCGCAGCAGCGGGCGTAGCTCTCGTCGTGGGTGTTCTGCAGCACGTGGAGCAGGCGCCCGGTGAGGTCGGGATCGCGCTCGATCGACCCGGGCGCGAACCACCGCTGCGCGGAGCCGATGATGAGGCTCGACGTGCTCTGGGCGCGCACCTGCGCCGCACGCTCGTGCCAGCCTTCGGGGGTGCCGATCTTCGCGCCCGAGCACAGGATCGCCGCGGCGTCGATGCGGTCGCCGTGGCGCAGCAGCAGCTCGAATCCGACGGCGCCTCCGAGCGAGACCCCGGCGTAGAGGAACGGCCCGTCGACCGCGTCGGCGACCGCGTCGGCGAGCTCGGCGATCGTGAAGCCCTCGGTCGACGCCGGCGCGGCGCCGTGGCCCGGCAGATCCCACGCCACGACGCGGTAGTGCTCGGCGAGCGCGGGGATCACGCGGTCCCACAGCAGCGTCGACGTGCCCAGCGACGGCCCGAGCACGAGCAGGGGCGCGGCGTCAGGGCCGACGGGGTCGGTGAGGGAGATGGCGGGGACGGTCACGCGTCCTCCTCTGCGGTGCGTGCGGCGGCCTCGTCGACGAAGCGGCCGGCGAGTCCGGTGTAGCGGGCGGGGTCGAGCAGGTCGGCGACGAACGCCTCGGGGGTCGCTCCGGCCCCTGCGGCGAGGGCGGCGACGTCGGGCGACGCCGCCAGGAGCCGGGCGAGGTCGCCGCCAGCGGCGGCCGCGGTCACGAGCTCCGACACGCGTGCGGCTCCCAGCACGGGCCCGAGCACGATCGAGAGGCGCTCCGAGACGATGAGCCCGCCCGTCGCGGCGAGGTTGCGGGCGACAGCATCGGTGTCGACGTGGAGCCCCGCGACGAGTGCGGCCGCGTGGGCGGTCGCTCCGAGCGCGAGGCGCAGGAGCTCGCGCAGCGTCGGCCACTCCGCGTGCCACGCGCCGTCGGGGCGCTCGTCGGCGGCGAGGGCCGACGCGAGATGCAGCGTCGCGCCGAGCTGGGGTGCGCGGAGCGCGGCCGAGCGGATGAGAACGGATGCTGCGGGGTTGCGCTTCTGCGGCATCGCCGACGATCCGCCGCCGGCGCCCTCCGCGAGTTCGCCGATCTCGGTGCGGCTGAGGGTCGCGACGTCGGTGGCGATCTTGCCGACGGCGTCGATCGCCTGCACCAGGGCGTCGCCCAGCTCGGTGACGGGCCAGCGGCTCGTGTGCCAGGGGGCTCCGGGCGCCGCGAGTCCGAGCTCGTGCGCGAAGGCGGCGGGCAGCGCGGCGGCCGCCTCCGTCCCGGCGATCTCGACGAACGATGCCAGCGTTCCTGCGGCGCCGCCGAGCTGCGCGGGCAGCTGGTGCTGCATGTCGTCGACGCGTGCCCTCGCGCGCTCGACACCCCGCAGCCAGCCGGCCGCGCGCACGCCGACGGTCGTGGGCACGGCGTGCTGCGTCAGCGTGCGCGCCGCCGCGACCTCGTCGCGCCGCGACCGGGCCAGCGAACGCAGCGACACCTCGGCGTGCACGAGCGCGGCGACGATCCGGCTCGTCGCCGCCCGGGCGACCACCATCGCCGCGGTGTCGACGATGTCCTGGCTGGTCGCACCGCGGTGCACCCAGACCCGCGCCTCGACGCCGACGCGATCCTTGAGCCGCCCGACGAGCGGGATCACCGGGTTGCCGCCGGCGACGGCCGCGGCGGCCAGCGCCGTGCCGTCGACACCGTGGTCGCGGCATCCGCGGAGCGCGCCCTGCCAGCCGAACTCCGTCTCGATCTCGTCGATCGCCTCATCGGGCGCGAGGCCGATCTCGCGGTACGCCCGTGCCAGCGCCACCTCGGCCGTGACGAGGGCGTCGAGGTACGCGGCATCCGTCACCGTCTCGTCATGACCGACGGTCACGGGCGAGAGCAGGCCCCCATCGAGTGCGGGCCGGTCACGGTCAGAAGGCAAGGAACACGGTCTCCTTCTCGCCCTGCAGGTGGAGGTCGTGGTGCAGGTTGCCGTCCGGCAGGCGCGTCGCGATGAGCGTAGCGCGCTCGTCGGCGTCGAGCGAGGACAGGAGCGCGTCGGACGCGAGGAGCTCCTCGTGCTCGGGCAGGTAGATGCGCGTCACGAGCTTGTCGGGAAGACCGCGTGCGAACACGATAACCGAGTAGAACGGCGCGCCGTCGTCGATCGGGCCGGGGTTGCGGGTCCAGAACTCGTAGCGGCCGACGTCGGTCGTGGCCGCCCGGCCGAAGCCCGTGAACGAGTGGTCGTCGCGGCGGAAGGCGCCGTGGGCGCGCGGGATGCGGCCGTCCTCGTCGGCGCTCCAGATCTCGATGACCGCGTCGGGGATCGGGTTGCCGGCGCCGTCGAAGACGGTACCGCCGAGCACGACCGCACCCGGGCTGTGCGGGAACACCACCTGGTGCTTCTTCTCGTAGTCGAGGCCGAAGGCGAAGAACGGGCCGACGGTCTGCCCCCCGGTGGCCTCGTGGGTCTTCGGGCCGAGGTCGCGGGCGGTGCCGGCCATCAGTGCTCTCCTTCTTCGGGCTCGAACCAGGTCGCGTCGGGGCCGTCGACGACGATGTCGAAGCGGTAGCCCATCGAGAACTCGGGCACCGACAGGTCGTGGTCGTACAGCCCGATGAGGCGGTCGCGGTCCTTCTGACGCCAGATGGTGTTGTAGATCGGGTCGAGCGGGAACAGCGGGTCGCCCGGGAAGTACATCTGCGTCACGAGGCGCTGCGTGAAGCCCGAGCCGAAGATCGAGAAGTGGATGTGTGCCGGCCGCCACGCGTTGACGTGGTTCTTCCACGGGTACGCACCGGGCTTGATCGTCGTGAACTTGTAGTACCCGTCGTCGTCGGTGACGATGCGGCCGGCGCCGGTGAAGTTCGAGTCGAGCGGGGCGGGATGCTGATCCCGCTGGTGGATGTAGCGGCCCGCGGCGTTCGCCTGCCAGATCTCGACGAGCTGGTTGGGGACCGGACGCCCCCACGAGTCGAGCACGCGGCCCTCGACGGTCATGCGCTCGCCCTGGGGCTCGCCGATGTGCTGCAGCGTCAGGTCGGACTCGATGGCCGCGACGTCGCGCTGGCCGAAGGCCGGCGACCACAGCTCGATCGTCTCGGGGTCGACGAGCTTCGGGTTCTTGGTGGGGTGGCGCAGCAGGCTCGACCGGTACGGCGGGAAGTCGTGCAGGCTCATGTTGAGCCGCTCCCCCGCCGCCTCACGCCGTGCGGCGGCGGCGTGGTAGTCGACGATCTCCTGCGTGATCTCGCGCTGAGTGAGCTGGTCGGGCGAGGCCAGCAGCGACTCAGGGGCCGCCGCCGTCTGCTCGAGCACCACCGACGACGAGAACGCCTCCTCGCCCTGGGCAGCGGTCTGGGCCTGTGTCATGAGGTCTCCTTCGACGACTCGGGTCGTCCCAGGGTCGCACCCTCGCGCGGACTCGCCGCCGTGGATTCCCGCTCAGTGGGAATCATGGATGCTGCGACCCGCCGCATCCATCCCCCGTCAGGTGCTCCGGAGGTCGTGGTGGAGGTCCTTCGCGGCCTGCACGACGAGAGGCCCGAGGCGCCGCTCGTCGGCGCGCGCGAGGTGCACGACGAGCCCGAGCGCGACCGGCGGCAAACCCTCGACGCGCGGGAGCGCGGCGGCGACCGAGACGTTGCCGAGGGTCATCTCCTCGCGGGTCGTCGCGTACCCGAGGGCCCGCGTGCGCGCGATGTCGGCGCGGAGCTCCTGCTCCGTCACGATGGAGTTGACGGTCTCGCGCTCGAGCGGAGCCTCGAAGTACTGCCGGAGCCACCCCTCGTCGCGCGTCGCGAGCAGCGCCTTGCCGACGCCCGTCGTGTGGAGCGGCCCGCGCCCGCCCATGCGGCTCAGCGTCGGGATCGACTGACGTCCCGTGAGGCGGCCGACGTACAGCGCGGTCGTCGTGGCGGGCGTCGCGCCGTCGAGCACCGCGAGGTGCACGTTCTCGCCGGTCGCCTCGTACAGCCGCACCATGTGGGGCAGCGCCGTCTCGCGCAGGCGCAGCGACAGCGGCGACAGCTCGCCGAGCTCCCACAGCCGCGGACCGATCGCGTAGGTGTGCCCGGGTCCTCGGGTGAGGAGCCCCTCGGCCACGAGCGTTGCGAGCAGGCGGTGCAGCGTCGACGACGCGAGCCCCGTGCGCGCCGCGAGCGTGGTCGCCGTGACCGCCGGCTCGTCGTCGGTGAAGCAGCCGAGCACCCGCAGCGTGCGCTCGAGCACGCCTTCGCCCTCCGCCATGGATCCTCCTCGTGCGACGTTACCCGCCCTGCGCTGCGGGGCAGCCTTGAGCCTCACCGGAATGGCAGAGTGGGCGCATGGCCAACTCGCCCTCCGGCGACTCGATGACCGACCGCATCGTGCGGGTGCTCGAGACGTTCACCGCCGAGCGTTCGATGCAGTCGGCGGCAGAGATCGGCCGCCGCGCGGGGCTGCCGTCGTCGACCGCGCACCGGATCGTCGACGAGCTCGTCGGCGCCGGCCTGCTGGAACGCGACGAGGACCGCCGCGTGCACCTCGGCATGCGCCTGTGGGAGCTCGCGCTCCGCGGCTCGACCGCACTGCGCCTCCGCCAGGCCGCGCTCCCCCACATGGAAGAGGTGCAGGCGCGCATCCGCGAGCACACGCAGCTCGCCGTGCTCGAGCAGGACGAGGCCCTCTTCCTCGAGCGCCTCTCCCACCCCGACGCCGGCGCCAATATCACCCGCATCGCCGGTCGACTGCCGCTGCACGCCTCGTCGTCGGGCCTCGTCCTGCTCGCTCATGCGCCGTCCGTCCTGCGCGAGCGTGTGCTCGCCGGCGGGCTCCGAGCCCTCGCTCCAGAGACGGTGACGGATGCTGCGCGCCTCCGCCGCTTCATCGCCGAGGTGCGCCGCGCCGGCGTGGTGGTGGCGCCCGGATCGATCGAGGCCGTGTCGACCGGCGTGGCCGTGCCGATCCACGACGCGGGCGAGGTCGTCGCCGCACTGTCGGTCGTGCTGCCGCGCGAGACCGACCCGGCGGCCGCGATCCAGGCGCTGCGCGAGGCCGCCGCCGGGATCGAGGCCGACCTGCGGGCCGACCGCCGCTGACTCCTCCCGGCGCCTCCGCGCTCCTCATTTGAGGTTCGGGGCCGAGCTGAGGAGCGAACCCGGCTCTCCCCTCCTCAACTCGGCTGAGATCCTCAACTAAGGATGCCGCGGCGGTCCCGATGAACGGGAATCTCGACGCACACCGCGCACGACGGGGTCACACTGGGCCGAGGCATCCGTTCCCGAACGTCGAAGGAGACGTCCATGTCCACGATCCGCACTCGCGTCGCCATCATCGGCGCCGGCCCGGCCGGACTCCTGCTGTCGCACCTGCTGGGGATCGCCGGCATCGAGTCGGTCGTCATCGACCAGCGCTCGCGCGAAGAGATCGAGACGACGATCCGCGCCGGGATCCTCGAGCAGGGCACCGTCGAGGTGCTCGACTCGTCAGGCGCGTCGAGCCGTGTGCGCACCGTCGGCAACCGCCACGACGGCATCGAGCTGCGCTTCGCCGGCGCCGGCCACCGCATCGACTTCGCCGACCTCGTCGGCCGGGGCGTCTGGCTGTACCCGCAGCACGAGGCCCTCAAGGACCTCATCGCGGTGCGCCTCGGCAAGGGCCAGGACCTCCGCTTCGGCGTGACCGCGCTGCGCGTCGAGGACGCGGCATCCGATCGCCCCCGCGTCATCGCGACCGACGCAGACGGCGCGCCCCTCGAGATCGACGCCGAGTTCGTCGTCGGCGCCGACGGCTCGCGCAGCGTCGCGCGCCAGGCGGTCACTGGTTCGTCGACCGGCGGATACTTCCGCGAGTACCCGTTCGCGTGGTTCGGGATCCTGTGCGAGGCGCCGCCGAGCGCCGACGAGCTCATCTACAGCAACTCGCCCGACGGCTTCGCGCTCATCAGCCAGCGCAGCGCCACGGTGCAGCGCATGTACTTCCAGTGCGACCCGAACGCCGACCCGAACGCCCTCAGCGAGGAGCAGCTCTGGGAGGAGCTGCAGAAGCGCGTGCCCGGCACGACGCTCAAGGAGGGCCCGATCTTCCAGCGCGACGTGCTGCGGTTCCGCAGCTTCGTCGCGCACGAGCTGCTGCACGGGCGCGTCGCACTGATCGGCGACGCCGCGCACACCGTGCCGCCGACCGGCGCGAAGGGCATGAACCTCGCCGTCGCCGACGTGCTCGTGCTCGAGCGGGCGCTGCGCGCCCTCCTCCTCGACAACGATGAGCGCCTCATCGAGGCGTTCCCCGAGAAGGCGCTGCACCGCATCTGGAAGGCCCAGCACTTCTCGTGGTGGATGACCAACATGCTCCACGTCGCGCCCGACGCGTCGGACTTCGACCGCCTGCGCCAGCTCGGCGAGCTGCAGTCGGTCGTGGAGTCGGAGGCCGGCCGCCGCTTCCTCGCCGAGGCGTACACCGGCTGGCCGCTCGAGGGCCTCGCCTGACGGGAGCTTGCGTCGCCGGCATTGCCGCTGAACGGGAATGACCGGATGCTGCGGCTCCCGCCTCGGCTATAGTCCGGTGCCTATGGCCTCACCGTCGCGGACCGCACCGCCCGAGCCGTCGCGGACGGCATCGGTGGCGATGCTCCTCGCGGCCGTGTGCCTGGTCGCGATGAACATGCGGCCCGCGATCACGGGGCTCGGGCCGCTCCTCGACCAGATCGGCGCCGACACCGGCATGTCGGTCTCGGCGCTGGGCCTGCTCGCCGCGGTGCCGCTCGTCGCGTGGGCGCTGTTCTCGCCGCTCGCGCACGACCTGAGCCGCCGGTTCGGGCAGCCGCGCGTGCTGCTGTGGTCGCTGCTGGTGCTTCTCGCCGGCACCCTCGTGCGCTCGATCCCCGGCCCGGTGGTGAGCCTGTGGATCGGCACGGCGATCATCGGCATCGGGATCGCCATCATCAACGTGCTCATGCCCGCCGTGGTCAAGCGGGAGTTCTCGGGCCACGTCCCTGCGGTGACCGCGGCCTACACCGCGCTGCTCGCGGGCCTCGGCGCCGTCTCGTCGGGCGTGGTCGTGCCGATCTCGCACATCGAGCTCGGCGGCGATCCGGCAGGGTGGCGCTTCGCCCTCCTCGTCACGGGGGCCGCGCTCCTGCCGTTCGCGATCGTCGCGTGGTGGTGGGCGCACCGTGGCGCCGCCCGCGCCCACGATCGCGCCTCGGCACCGCGCGGACGCACGGGCATCTGGCGCGACCCGATCGCCTGGCTCGTCGCCGCCTACATGGGCCTCCAGGCATCCATGTTCTATATGTTCGTGACCTGGCTCGCGCCGCTGTCGATGTCGATCGGACGCTCCGAGGTCGTCGCCGGCATCGACGTCATGGTCTACCAGCTGTTCTCGCTCGCCGGCTGCCTGCTGCTGCCGCTCGCGCTGCGCGGCGGCCTCGAGAGGTGGGCGCCCGCGCTCATCCCATCGCTCGCGATCGTCGGCGTCGCCGGCCTGATGATCGCGCCCGACGGCGTGCTGGTGTGGGGCTCGCTCATCGGCCTCACCGGCGGCGCGACGCTCGCGATGTCGCTCACGCTCATGGCCCAGCGCGCCCGCGACCACGACACCTCGGCGGCCCTGTCGGGGATGTCGCAGTCCGTCGGCTACGTCATCGCCGCTCTCGGCCCCGTCGCCTTCGGCGCCCTGCACAGCCTCACCGGCGGCTGGACGGCATCGCTCGCGCTCGTGCTCGTCGTGCTCGTCGCCTTGACGGCGGTCGGGGTGTTCGCCGGACGCGACCGCTACGTCCTCGACCGCCGCTGAGCTCCGCCGCCGCCGTTCAGGTGGCGCAACACGCGGGATCGACGCGCCCACCCCGCGCGTCGTGACCCACGAACGCTGGACGGATGCCGCGGCCCGCGCTCACTCCCCGGGGAAGGCGAGCGTCCGCAGCAGCGTGGCGAGCGTCGCGCGGTCTGACACCGAGAGGTCGGCGTGCACGCGCTCTTCGGCCGCCCGGGCCGACTCGCGCGCCTGGCCGACGAGTGCGCGGCCGGCGTCCGTCGCGACGACGACGTTGGCGCGCCGGTCGGCCGGATCAGGTTTGCGGTCGACGAGGCCGCGCGACTGCAGCTCGTCGACGAGGCTCACGACCTGACTCGGGTCGAGCCGGAGGAACTCGGCGAGCTCGCGCTGCGAGGGCCGCGCCTCTCCCGACGTCAGCACCAGCACGGAGTACGAGCGTGCCTTCAGCCCGTGTTCGGCCAGGGCGGCGTTGCCCGCGGCGAGCGCGATGGCATTCGCGCGCGCGAGCAGGAAGCTCACGTCGTCGGTCAGCGCCGACGCCCGCAGCCCCTGGGGGGCGATGGTGTCAGCGGCCTTCGGCATGCCCACGATGCTAGTCCAATTCATGGATGAACGGAATGATTGACTTTCTCAACAGTTGGGTCTTCAATGGATCCGACACGAAGGAGTTCACGCATGTCATCGCACGCACCGCTCGAGGGCAAGGTCGCCATCGTCACGGGCTCTGGCCGCGGCCTCGGCCTCGCCTACGCCCAGGAACTCGCCCGCCAAGGCGCCGCCGTCGTGATCAACGACGTCGACGAGGCCACGGCCGCCGAAGCCGTCGCCACGATCGAGGCGGAAGGCGGACGCGCCGTTGCGGTCGCCCTGCCGGTCGGGCCGACCGAGACCGCGAAGCAGCTCGTGCAGACCGCCGTCGACACGTTCGGACGCCTCGACATCCTCGTCACCAACGCCGGCGTCCTCCGCGACACGGTGCTGTGGAAGATGAGCGACGACGACTTCGACACCGTGATCAACGTGCACCTGCGCGGCACCTTCACCTGCGTGCGCGAGGCGGCGACCTGGATGCGCGAGAACGAGGTCGCGGGCCGCATCATCTGCATCGGCTCCCCCACCGGCCAGCGCGGCAACTTCGGCCAGACCAACTACGCCGCCGCCAAGGCCGGCATCGTCGGCATGGTGCGCACCTGGGCGCTCGAGCTCAAGCGGGCCGGCATCACCGCGAACGCGGTCATCCCCGTCGCCGCGACCGCGATGACCGCGACCGTGCCGTACTTCGCCGCCGCCGTCGAGGCCGATGCGGCGGGCGAGCCGATGCCCGCGTTCTTCCGCCACGACCTCGGGTTCGGCACGTCGGACGACGTCGCCGGGCTCATCGCGTATCTCGCATCGGATGCTGCCGCCGCCGTCACCGGTCAGGCCATCGGCATCGGCGGCGACAGGCTGCAGGTGTGGTCGCACCCCGAGGCGGTCTCGACCGCCTACAGCGACGGCGGATGGTCGTACGACGACCTCGCGTCCGGTTTCGCCGACGCCGCGGGGCCGCTCCAGTCCGTGGGCGAGAAGTTCCCGCCCCTCCCCGAAGAGCTGCAGCGCCCGGCCGCCGGCTGAGGATCGACATGACCCGCTATGAACCCGCGATCGACCTCGACGCGATCACCGCGATCGACGTGCACGTGCACATCGAGGTCGACCACCACGGGCACTCGTCGCTGCCCGACGATCTGCGCGACGCGGCGGCGAAGTACTTCAGCACCGACGGGCCCGACCCGGACCTCGACGGCGTGGCCGCGTACTACCGCGAGCGGAAGATGGCGGCCGTCGTGTTCACGGTCGACGCGCGCACGAACTTCGGGCACGCGCCGATCTCGAGCGCCGACATCGCCGAGGGCGCCGCCCGCAACAACGACGTGCTGATCCCGTTCGGCTCGGTCGACCCGCTCTCGCCGACTGCGGTCTCGGACGCCCGTCGCCTCATCGAGGACCACGGCGTCCGGGGCTTCAAGTTCCACCCCACGGTGCAGGGCTTCGACCCGTCCGACCCGGCGTACTCATCGCTGTACGAGACCCTGCAGGACGCCGGCGTCGTCGCGCTCTTCCACACCGGCCAGACCGGCATCGGCGCGGGCCTGCCGGGCGGGCGCGGCCTGCTGCTGGGCTTGTCGAACCCGATGCTGCTCGACCCGGTCGCGGCCCGCTTCCCCGAGCTGCAGATCATCATGGCCCATCCGTCGGTGCCCTGGCAGGACGAAGCCCTGTCGGTCGCGACGCACAAGCACAACACGTGGATCGACCTCTCCGGCTGGAGCCCGAAGTACTTCCCCGAGTCGCTCGTGCGGGCCGCGAACTCGTACCTCAAGCGCCGCGTGCTGTTCGGCTCGGACTTCCCGCTGCTCACCCCCGACCGCTGGATGAGGGATGCCGAGACCGCCGGCTCCTTCAAGCCCGAGGTCATGCCCGGCATCCTGAAGGACAACGCGGTGCGGCTGCTGGGACTGGCAGGCTGATATGCCCGCACTCGAGGCGGATGCGACGTTCGGGTTCGACCCGTACGCGATCGCGGCCGCGCACCTCAGCCCCGCTGCGCGGGCGGCGCTCGGGCGTCTTCAGCAGACGCTGGAGCGCAGCATCCGTCCCCTCCTCGCCGAGGCGTGGGAGACGGCGACCATGCCGCCCGAGGTGCTCGACGCGCTCATCCCCCTCGACCTCATGCAGCCGGAGGGGGTGGATGCTGCGGAGGCGGCCTCGTCCATGTACTCGGGCTTCCGCAACTATGTGCTGGCGCGCACCGACGTGTCGGTCGCGACGCTGTACAACGCGCAGTCGGGGCTCTTCCGCACCGCGATCGCGCTGGGCGGATCCTCCGCGCAGGCGGAGGAGCTCGACCCGCGCGTGCGGAGCTTCGAGCTGAAGGGCGTCTTCGCGCTCACCGAGCCCGAGCACGGGTCCGACATCGCCGGCGGACTCGCCACCACTGCGCGCCGTGAGGGCGGGGCGTGGGTGATCGACGGCCGGAAGAAGTGGATCGGCGGGGCCGCGGCATCCGATGTGCTCGTCGTGTTCGCCCGCGACGTCGACGACCACGCCGTCAAGGCCTTCCTCGTGCCGACCGACGCGACAGGCGTCCGGCTCGAGGCGATCGGCGGCAAGGTCGCGCTGCGCCCCATGCAGAACGCGCTGATCACCCTCGACGGCGCGCGCGTGACCGAGGCGGAGCGCCTCCAGAACGTGAACGGCTGGCGCGACGTGGCGCGGATCCTCCGCGCGATGCGCTCGGACGTGGCCTGGATCGCCGCCGGACTTCAGGCGGGCGCGCTCGATGCGACGGTGCGGTACGTCCGCGAGCGGCATCAGTTCGAGCGGCCCATCGGCGGTTTCCAGCTCGTGCAGGAGAAGCTCGCCCGCATGCTCGGCAACACCGTGGCGTCGCTGGCGCTGGTCGTGCAATTGTCAGCCCGTCAGGATCAGGGCGAATGCGCCGACGAGAACTCCGCGCTCGCCAAGCTGCAGACCGCTCGCCTCGCGCGCGAGACCGTCGCCCTCGGCCGTGAGGTGCTCGGCGGCAACGGCATCCTGCTCGAGCACGACGTCGCCCGGTTCTTCGCCGATGCGGAGGCCGTGTACTCGTACGAGGGCACGCACGAGATCAACGCCCTCATCGTCGGCCGCGCCCTCACGGGCGCCTCGGCATTCACCTGAACCGCCCCATCGAAGGAGAACCACATGACCACCACCGTCGACTACGCCGACGTCGCCGGCCTCGCCGGCACCGATCTCGGCTGGACCGAGTGGCTCGAGGTCACGCAGGAGCGCGTGAACCTCTTCGCCGACGCCACCGACGACCACCAGTGGATCCACGTCGACCCCGAGCGCGCGGCCGACGGCCCGTTCGGCGGCGCCATCGCGCACGGCTTCCTGTCGCTGTCGCTCACCGTGAAGTTCTGGTCGGAGCTGTTCGACGTCACCGGCGTGCGCACGCGCGTCAACTACGGCCTCGACAAGGTGCGGTTCGTGTCGCCGGTCAAGGTGGGCGCACGTGTGCGCGGAGGCGCGGTCATCGCCGAGGTCACCGAGGTCGCGGGCGGCTACCAGTTCGCCGTCGACCAGACCATCGAGATCGAGGGCGGCGGCAAGCCCGCCGTCGTCGCCCGCGGGCTGTACCGCTTCTACGCCTGACCCGGCCTCGCAGGCCGCATCCTCGAGGGAGAGGACACCGCAACGATGCACCAGGGGATCGGGTTCTGGCTGGCCAAACGGCGCCTGAAGGACCCCGAGAAGATCGCCGTCGTCTTCGGCGACGCCGAGCTCACGTATCGCGAGCTGGCGGACGCCGCCGACCGGGTGGCCGCCGCGCTCTGGCACCGTGGCATCCGCCGCGGCGACGCCGTGGCGTACATCGGCGAGAACAGCCCGCAGTTCCTGCAGGTCATGTTCGGCACCGCGCAGCTCGGGGCGGTGTTCGTGCCGGTCAACACCCGCCTGGCGGCCCCCGAGGTGCAGCACGTGCTCGTCGACGCCGGGGCGCGGGCCGTCGTGCTCGACCCGGAGTTCCTCGAGCGGGCGATGCCGGGCGTCGAGGCTGGCCGGATCGCGCACGTCATCGTCACCGGTGAAGGCCTGCCCGAGCACCCCGGCCTCGCGCGGCTCACCGCAGAGGCGCCGGGCGGGCACACCATGGCCGAGGTCGCGCTCGAGGATCCGGCGGCCATCATCTACACCTCCGGCACCACCGGGCGCCCGAAGGGAGCTGTGCTCACCCACGGCAACCTCACGTGGGTCGCGCTCAACTGCATCGTGGATTACGACGTCGTCTCGACCGACGTGTCGCTCATGATCTCGCCGCTCTTCCATGTGGCCTCGCTCGGCATGGGCGCGCTGCCGGTGCTGCTGAAGGGCGCGACGCTCGTGCTCGAGAAGGGCTTCGAGCCTGGCCGCGCCCTCGCCCTCATCCAGGAGCGCGGGATCACGATGCTCAGCGGCGTGCCCACGACGTACCAGCTGATGGCCGACCATGCGGCGTGGGCATCCACCGACCTGTCGACCCTGCGCAAGCTCACGTGCGGCGGATCGGCCGTGCCCACCCGTATCCTCAACGCGTACGAGGAGCGCGGGCTGTCGTTCTCGCAGGGCTACGGCATGACCGAGACCTCGCCCGGCGCGACGTCGCTCTCACCCACGATGACCCGCGAGAAGCAGGGCAGCGTGGGCCTGCCGCACTTCTTCACCGAGGTGCGCATCACCGACGAGCACGGCGACGTCGTGCCGCGCGGCACGGTGGGCGAGATCGAGGTCGCGGGCCCCAACGTCTTCCTCGGGTACCACGGGCTGCCGGAGGCGACAGCTGCCGCGTTCAGCCCCGACGGGTGGTTCCGCTCGGGCGACCTCGGCTATCTCGACGCCGACGGCTACCTGTACATCTCCGACCGCCTGAAGGACATGATCATCTCGGGCGGCGAGAACATCTACCCGGCCGAGGTGGAGAACCTCATCGCCGACATCGAGGGCATCTCCGGCGTCGCCGTCGTGGGTGTGCCCGACGAGCGCTGGGGCGAGGTGCCGTGGGCGGTCGTCACGCTCCGGGAGGGGGCCGAGGTCGACACCGAGATCGTCCGCGCGCACCTCGACGGCCTGCTCGCCCGCTACAAGCTGCCCAAGAACGTCGTGGTCGTCGAGGACCTGCCCCGCACGGCATCCGGCAAAGTCCGCAAGGCCGAACTCCGCGCCCGCTACGGAGAGAGCCGATGACGCACGAACCGCCGGTCCCGTCACTCGAGCGCGCGTTCGAGGTCGCTGCGGACCTCGGCCCGCTCGAGGACCACGGCATGACGCGCGCCGGCCACCGCCGCATCATCCCGGTGGTCGGCGGCACGATCACCGGCGAATTCACCGGCACGATCCTCTCCGGCGGCGCCGACTGGCAGACCGTGCGCGCCGACGGGTCGATCGAGGTCGACGGCCGCTACAGCGTGCTCGGCGACGACGGGTCCCTCCTCTACATCCGCGCCCAGGGGGTGCGCAGCGGCGATCCGGCGGTGCTCGAGGCGCTGCTGCGGGGCGACGACGTGGATCCCGGCGACTACTACTTCCGCGCCGCGCTCACGCTCGAGTGCGCCGCGCACCCCGAGTTCGAGCGCGCGGTGTACCTCGCGTCGTACATCCGCGAGGCGAACCGCGTGCGCTACGTCGCGTACCGCGTCACCTGACCCCGCGCTCGCGCCCCAGACCCGAGTCCCCGCCGCCACTCGCCCCGGCGAGCCATCACCCCACGACCAGGTGAACTCCGCGCGCACCACCACACACCCTTCAGCAGGTCAACCGCGCTTCTACAGGCGGCCCCGGGGGATCGCAGTCCTGAGGAACCCCGGTTGACCTGTTGAAGCAGGGGTGGAAGCGCGAACGGCGAGCGGCGGAGATGGATGCTGCGACCCGCTGCGGGGCATCCCGTCAGGCCACGAGGCCGGCGAAGTCGCGCACCGCGGGGAAGGCGAACTCGCGGTGCCGCCGCGTGAAGAGCTCGAACGAACGGTCCGCCGGCCAGTCGTCGCCCATGTACTGGCGCGGAAGGCGCGGGTCGGCGCGCAGCAGGGCCAGCCAGTCGGCGACCAGCAGCGTGCGCCCGGTGACGGCGGGGAGGTCGGATGCTGCATCCTCACGCTCCCAGTGCGCGATGAACTCCTCGTGGGCGGCCCGGATGCCCTCGATGTCCCAGGCGACGCGGACGGCCTCCGCCATCGGGAACCCGTCGAGCTCCGTCGCCGAGAATCCGCTGACCGAGCCGGCCGGCAGATCGGGGATGATGGCCCCGAGCGCGGCCGCGAGATCCACTGCCCCCGGCGCGATCCAGAGGCCGTCGCGCAGCACGGCGAAGCCGGACCAGGTGAGCGCCGCCCGCAGCCGGTGGCGCAGGTCTCGCAGGTGCTCCGGCACGCTGAAGGTCACCAGAGTCCAGCCCTCGCCCTGAGGCTCGAACGGAGCCGGACCGTTGACACGACCGGATGCCTCGCGCAGGACCTCGCTGCCGTGCCCCGTGAGTTCGAACCCGATCTCGCGACCCAGGCGACGCCGCTCCAGCATCCCGCTCTCGACCATGCGGTCGAGGTTGGTCCGCACCGCCGACGCCGTGACGCCGGCGCTCTCGAGGACGCCGATCAGCACGCTCGCGCGCAACGGCTCGAAGTAGCGGTCGCACACGAACTCGCCGAAGAACGCCAGCAGCAGCTGACGCGGCTTGCGGGTGAGGACCGACGCGTCCGCGGAGGCGATGACGCTCACGCGGCCTCCGGGCGGACGGCCTCGCCGCGCTTGGCGCGCTGGATCTGCTCGTAGACGTGGGTGCGCAGCTCCGTGAACCGGGGCAGCGATCGTGTCGTGATCTGGTCGCGCTCGGGGGCGAGGTCGATCACGAGGTCCTCCTGCACCCACGTCGGCGACTTCGACAGCACGATGACCCGCTCGCCGAGGTACACGGACTCGTCGATGTCGTGCGTGACGAACAGGATCGACATGCCGCGCTCGCGGTGCAGAGCCCGCACGAGGTCTTCGAGGTCGGCGCGCGTCTGCGCGTCGACGGCCGCGAACGGCTCATCCATGATGAGCACCTCCGGCTGGTACGCCACCGCGCGCGCGATGGCCACGCGCTGCTGCATGCCGCCCGACAGCTGCCACGGGTAGCTGCCCTTCGCGTGATCGAGGCCGACGGCCGCGAGCGCGTCGTCGACCAGCCGGTCGCGCTCGGCGCGCGCGAGCTTCTTGTGCTTCAGCGGCAGCTCGACATTTCCGCGCACGGTCAGCCAGGGGTACAGGCTGCGGCCGTACTCCTGGAACACGAGTGCCATGTTCGGCGGCGGTGCGGTGACGCGGCGCCCGCCGAGTTCCACGACGCCCGAGGTCGGTTTGAGCAGGCCCGCGATGCACTTCAGGAGCGTCGTCTTGCCGCACCCGGAGGGGCCTACGATGCACACCAGCTCACCGGCATTCATCCGGAATCCGATGTCGCCGATGGCCTCGACGCTGCCGGTCGACGATTCGTAGACCTTGCGCAGGTGCTCGACGTTCAAGAGCGTCTGTGCTGTCCGAAGCGAGTCAGGCACGCTCCACCTCCTTGATTCCGTGATACCAGCGCAGCACGCGTCTTTCGACGAGACCGAAGATCGCCGCGAGCAGGATACCGATGAGCCCCAGCAGCAGGATGCCGCTCCACATCTCGGCGATGAGGTAATTGCGCTGGAAGAAGACGATCTGATAACCGAGGCCTGACGACGCGTACGCCAGCTCGGAGATCACCATGAGGATCAAGGCGATCGAGAGCGACTGCCGCACGCCCGCCATGATGCGCGGGCTGGCGGCGGGGAGCACGAGGTAGCGCAGGCGCTCCAGGGAGGTCAGCGCGAACGACCGCGCGGTCTCCGTCATCACCGAGTCGGTGGCGCGCACGCCCTCGATGGTGTTGAGCAGGATCGGCCATACCGAGCCCACGACGATGACCACGATCTTCATCGCGTCGGTGGGACCCATCAGCACCACCACGATCGGCAGGAGCACCGGAGGGGGCACGGCGCGGAAGAACTCCAACATCGGCTCGAGCATCTCGCGGAGCCACCGGTTGAGGCCGATGACCGTGCCGGCGACGATGCCGACCACGATCGAGACGACGATGCCGATGGCGAGCCGGCCGAGACTGGGCAGCACATCGGTCACGAAGGCAGGGCCGATCCACGTCTCGACGAAGGCGTCGAGGATCTCCATCGGCGCCGGGAAGAACTTCGCGGGCGCGAGCGTCGCCCAGATGCCCCAGATCACCAGCAGGACGAGGGGCAGGCCGATCGCGTAGAGCGTGTTCTCGCCGATCTTCGCCCAGACGCTCGGCCGGCGGCGCGGGGTCACGACGGTGCTCGTGTAGAGGGTCACAGGATTTCCTCCCCTCGCACCGACTGGTGCCACGCGAGCGAGCGGCGCTCGATCGCGCGGAAGATGAGGTTGATGATGAGCCCGAGCAGACCCGTGACGATGACGAGGGCGTACACGGCCGGCCAATCGCCCGCAGACTGCGCGAAGACGATCTCTCGACCGAGCCCGGGGTTGCCGATGAACATCTCGGCGGTGATCGCGAGGATCAGCGCGACCGCGGCCGCGAGGCGGAGGCCCGTCATGAGGTACGGCAGCGCCGTCGGGAAGACCAGGTTGACGATGCGCGACCCCCGCGACAGCCCGAAGCTGCGCGCCGTGTCGCGGGCGACCGTGTCGACGTCGGCGACGCCGTAGAGGACCTGGATGAACACCTGCCAGAAGCTGGCGTAGACGATGATCACGAGCGCGGATTCGATCCGCAGGCCGAACATGAGGATCGCGAGAGGGATGAGCGCCACCGACGGAATCGGTCGCAGGAACTCCACGGTCGTGTGGGTCGCCCGGCGGAGGAACGGGACGAGCCCGATGACGGTGCCGAGCACGGTCGCCAGCACGGTGGCGATCACGAGGCCGATGCCCCAGGCGGTCATCGTGCGCCCGACGTTGCGCCAGAACTCGAGGTCGCGCATCTGCTGGCCGAGCTCGGCGAGCGTCGTGGTCGCCGACGGGAAGTAGCGCGGATCGACCATCCCCAGCGTCGGCAGCAGCTGCCAGGTGAGCAGGAACCCGAGGATTCCCGCGACGCCCAGCGCGACCTTGCGCAGCGTGCGCAGCTGCCGTGGGCTCCGCGGGGCGCGGGCGGGCACGGCTTCGGCGGTGGCCATGAGGCTCCGATCAGGAGGGGGCAGGAGGGTGCGCGAGAGGGGGACGGATGCCTCGGGGCCGAGGCATCCGCTCCCATCACGTCGTGCGGCTACCGCTGCTGGAGCAGGCGGTCGTAGTCGGGCTCGGCATCGATGTAGGCGAACTCGACGGCGAGTGCACCGAGGTCCTCGATACCGGCGCCGGCGAGATCCCACGTGAAGGTGGGGAGCGTGATGCCCGCCGCGGCCTCCTCCGGGATGTCGAGGTTGGTCGCGATCGCGGCGCGGACGGCGTCCTCATTGTCAGCCGCCCAGTCCAGCGCCTCGGCCATCGCCTCGGAGTACGCCGTCACGAGGTCGGGATCCTCGTCGATGAGCGCCTGCGTCGTGATGTTCGTGAGCACCGAGAGCCCAGGGATCGTGGCCTGGTACGGCTGCACGACCGACACACCGCCGCCACCGACGACCATCGCGCGGAACGGGTCGGGCGCCCACGCGGCGTCCATGGTGCCCGCCTCGAGCTGCGCCGGAACGTCCGGGAAGGCGACCTCGACGAACTCGATCGTCGAGGGGTCGCCGCCGTCGTCCTGGACGGCCTTGCGGATCGTCAGGTCGCCGGCGGCGCCGATGGTGTTCACCGACACCTTCTTGCCGGCGAGATCCGCCGGCCGGGTGATGCCGGAATCGCCCAGCGCGACCACCGCGTTGACGTCGGTCCCGTCGGCGAGGCTGTTCGCGTAATTGCCGACGATCACGACGCCGAGGTCCTGCTGGTCGGCGCGGATCGGACCGAACGGCTGGCCGATGGCGAATTGAATGTCGCCGCTGAGCAGCGCGGGGATCGCGTTCGCACCGCCCTGGGCGGGCACGACCTCGATCTCGAGGCCGTGCTCCTCGAAGATGCCCTCGTCGATGGCCGCCCACAGCGCGCCGGTCTCGGCGATGGGCAGCGCGGCGACGCGGACGGCGGTGAGCTCGCCCGAGCCGCCGGCGTCGCCGGTCGAGGTGGAGGTGGACTCGGGGTCGGCGGCGGAATCGGTGCAGCCGCTCAGGGCGAGCGCGGCGGCGGCGAGAACGCCGAGCGTGACAAGACTCTTCTTCATTGACGGGCCTCTCGTGACGGTGCGGGGGATGCCGGCGGCCGCGGTTCCGTCCAACGGGACTCGGAGTCCTCACCGCGGCGTGCCGGACACAAGTCATCGTCCGCCAGACGCGCATCATTGTCAACTGTTTTGTGACGCCCGTCACGATTTTATTGAACCATGGCCCGCGGCATCCGTTCATCGGAAGGACCTCTGCAGCCGGGACTCGCAGCGCCGGAGGATGGCAGAGCATCGCCAACCATTGGCTATTGCCATTACCTATGGCCATAGGTAATCTGACATCACTCCCCGCGGTGCGAAGGCGCCCGCGCCGAGGAAAGGACCTCGATCAGTGGCACACCAGACTCCCGTCTCCCCGCAGGCCGCAGCTCTCGTCGACGGCTTCTCGCTCGAGATGACCGGCAAGGACATCGCCGGACTCGAAGAGGCGCGCGACATGATCCCGCAGGGGACGAAGATCAACGTGACGTTCCTCGGCAACGAGGACCTCGAGATGCGCGTCGCCGCGGCGAAGGCGGTCAAGGAGATGGGCTTCGTGCCGGTCCCCCACCTCTCGGCCCGCCGGCTGCGGTCGCAGGCCGAGCTCGAGGAGTTCCTCGGCCGGCTGCAGGAGGTCGGTGCCACCGAGCACGTGTTCGCCGTCGGCGGCGACCCGGCCGAGCCCGAGGGCCCGTACCCGGACTCGCTCACCGTGATCCGCTCGGGCGTGCTGCAGAAGTTCGGGGTGCGCGAGGTCTCGATCGCCGGATACCCGGAGGGTCACCCCGACATCTCCGACGACGTGCTGTGGAGTCACCTCGACGAGAAGGCGCTCGCGCTCGCGCAGCAGGGAATGGATGCCGTGATCCTGACCCAGTTCGCGTTCGACACCGATCCCGTCATGACGTGGATCGACTCGGTGCGCGCCCGCGGGATCGACGCGCCGATCCGCATCGGCACGCCCGGCCCCGCCGGCATCAAGCGGCTGCTGGGGTTCGCCCGCCGCTTCGGCATCGGCGCGAACGCCATGATCGTGAAGAAGTACGGGTTCTCGCTCACGAACCTCATGGGCACCGCCGGACCCGACCGCTTCGTGTCGGACCTCGCCACCTTGCTCTCCGACGACCCGAAGTCGGGCGACGTGAAGCTGCACTTCTACACGTTCGGGGGCCTCGCCGCGACCTCGCAGTGGGCGCGCGAGTTCGTCGCCGCGCAGTCGTCCGGGGCGCGCCGATGACGACCCACCTCGATGTGCGACGCGATCATGCGTGCCTGATCGTGCACGGCCCCGACCGCTCGGGCATCGTCGCCGCGGTGACGGCGCTGGTGGCCCGCAACGAGGGCAACATCGTGACGCTCGACCAGTACTCCGACAATCCCGAGGGCGGTGAGTTCTTCCAGCGCGTGGTGTTCCACCGCCCCGACCTGCAGGCCGCCCTGCCGGCTATCGAGGCCGACCTCGACGACACGCTCGGGCCCCTCGGCATGGAATGGCGGATCACCGACCAGTCCATCCCCAAGCGCATGGCGATCCTCGCCTCGACGAGCGACCACTGCCTGCTCGAGCTGCTGTGGCGCCACCGCCGCGGGGAGCTCCCCGTCACCATCCCGATGGTGATCTCGAATCACACCAACACCGCGGAGGACGTCCGCAGCTTCGGCATCCCGTTCTTCCACGTGCCGTCGCAGGGACCCGACAAGTCCGCCGCCGAGGCGAAGATCGTCGAGCTGCTCAAGGGCAACGTCGACTTCGTCGTGCTGGCCCGCTACATGCAGATCCTCTCCGACTCGTTCCTCGAGAACGTCGGGGTTCCGGTGATCAACATCCACCACTCGTTCCTGCCCGCGTTCATCGGCGCGGCGCCGTACCGCAAGGCGAAGGAACGGGGCGTCAAGCTCATCGGCGCGACCAGCCACTACGTCACCGAGGACCTCGACGAGGGCCCGATCATCGAGCAGGACGTCGCCCGCGTCACCCACGCGATGACCGCGGCCGACCTGCAGGCCCGCGGCGCGTACGTCGAGCGCGCGGTGCTCTCCCGCGCGGTGCAGTGGCACGCCGAAGACCGCGTCATCCGACACGGCAACCACACCATCGTCTTCACCTGATCGAACGGATGCCTCGCGCCGAGGCATCCGTCATCCCCGAACTCCATCCCACGAACAGAGAGGTTCCCCATGGCGAAGAATCTGCAGGAGCTGCTCGACGCGCAGAACGCCGTCGAGATGCTGCGCAACTCGCAGATCGGCTCGTACATCTACCCGGTGGTCCCCGCGGACTTCCAGAACTGGATCAAGGAGCAGCGCGCCTGGCGCGACACGGCCGTGCTCTACGACCAGTCGCACCACATGGACAACGTGTTCCTGAAGGGCTCGGACGCGATCCGCCTGATCTCCGACACGGCTATCAACTCGGTGGCGACCTTCCCGGTGAACCGCGCCAAGCAGTACGTGCCGACGACCGCGTCGGGACACGTCATCGGCGACGGCATCCTCTTCCACGAGGCGGAGGACGAGTACGTCTACGTCGGCCGCGCGCCCGCGTCGAACTGGCTGCTGTACCACGGCGAGACCGGCGGGTACTCGAACCTCGACATCACTGTCGACCGCCGCTCGCCGTCGCGCCCGTACGGCGACGCGGTGAGCCGCCGGTACTACCGGTTCCAGATCCAGGGCCCGGCGGCGTGGAACGTCATCGAGAAGCTCAACGGCGGACCGCTCGAGCAGCTGAAGTTCTTCAGCATGTCCGAGATGCAGATCGGCGGCGCGAACGTGCGGACGCTCCGCCATGGCATGGCCGGCGCCCCCGGCCTCGAGGTGTGGGGCCCGTACGAGGACCACCACCGCGTGCGCGACCTCATCGTCGAGGCGGGCGCCGAGTTCGGGCTCGTCCCGGTCGGCTCGCGGGCGTACCCGTCGAACACGCTGGAGTCGGGCTGGATCCCCTCGCCGCTGCCCGCCATCTACTCCGGCGAGGCCGAGCGCGGCTACCGCGAGTGGCTCGGCGTCGACAGCTACGAGGCGACCGGCACCCTCGCCGGCTCGTTCGTGTCGGATGACATCTCGGACTACTACCTGACCCCGTGGGAGCTCGGCTACGGCTCGTTCGTGAAGTTCGACCACGACTTCATCGGCCGCGACGCCCTGGAGCAGATCGACCCCGCCACGCAGCGCCGCAAGGTCACGCTCGCCTGGAACGCCGAGGACGTCACGAAGATCTTCGCGTCGCTCTTCGACACCGAGGGCGAGAGTTACAAGTTCTTCGACCTGCCCCTGGCGAACTACGGCTCGGCGAACTACGACGCGGTGACCGATGCCGACGGCAACAACGTCGGATTCTCGATGTTCACCGGCTACAGCGCGAACGAGAAGCGCGCGCTGTCGCTGGCGACGGTCAACCCCGATGTGCCCGAGGGCGCCGAGGTGACGGTCGTGTGGGGAGAGCCGAACGGCGGCACCACGAAGGCCTCCGTCGAGCCGCACCAGCAGCTCGAGGTCCGCGCGGTCGTCTCGCCCGTGCCGTACTCGACGGTCGCCCGCCAGACCTATCACGGCGGCTGGCGCACGCAGTACCAGCCGGCCTGACCGACCACCGCACCACCGCTGAGACCCCAGCCGGCGGACGAGACCGTGGGTGAAACCCCGCGGTCTCGTCCGTCGACTGGGGTCTCACCGTCTTCGGCCCGCTACCCTCGGGCGAGGAAGGAGAGCATCCGATGAGTCTGCGCTACGCACTGCTGGCGATCCTGCGGGTCGGCCCGCTGTCGGGCTACGACCTGCAGAAGCAGTTCCACCAGTCGGTCGGCCACGTATGGCACGCGCCCGACTCCCAGATCTATCCCGAGCTGCGCAAGATGGAGGAGCTCGGCCTCATCGAGGGCGAGGAGCAGACGCGCGGCGAGCGCGGCACGCGGCGGATGTACCACGTGACGGATGCCGGTGAGCAGGCCTTCCTCGACTGGATGGGCTCTCCGCTCGACTACCAACGCGTGCGTGATCCCGCCCACCTGCGCGCGGCCTACCTCGAGGCCGCGACCCCCGCGGACGCGCGCACATTTCTCGAACGGCACATCGCCCAGTGGCAGGGCGAGCTGGCGCAGTGGGAGGGCGAGCTCGAACGCATCGACGCGGTCGCCAACCCCATGCTGGTCCGGCGCCTCGAGGTGACGGCCGACGCCGACCGCGAGCGCACCATCGCCTACAAGCGCTTCGCGTACGAGGGTCTCGTCGAGCGCGCCCAGGGCGAGATCGCCTGGGCCCGCCGCGGCCTGGACCTCGTCGACCGCCTCGAGCCCTGAGCCGCGGCCTGCGCGGGGCCGCGATCTCGGTCGCCCGGCGTGAACGCCGCATCCCCCGGGCAGATGAGTCGGCCCGGGGGATGCGGCGCGAGGGTCAGGGCTTGCCGGGCGCCTTCTTCACCTTCTGTGTCTCTGCGGACAGCAGCGTCTGGGAGACGCGGTCCTCCGCCGACACGGTCACCCGCACCCGGAGCTGCGCACCGACGAGATCGGCCGTGGGGGCGAACGACGCGTGCGTGGCCGCGGGGATCGGCGAGCCGTCCGCGATCCACTGGTACGCGACCACGGCGCCCGTCGGGGCGTCGACCTGAGCGGTCACCTGCTCGCCGACGCGGGGCGTGCCGGCCACCTGGGGCGTCGTCGCCGTCACCGTCTCGGTCGTCCCGAAGTCGAGCCACGTGCCCTCGAGCTCCGTGTAGCCCTGAGGCCGCTCATCCCAGTCGCACACGCCCGACGGGAACGTCGCGAGCAGTCGCGCCCACTGCGCATCGCTCATCGCGGGGTAGTCGCCGCGCACCGGCTGCGTCAGCGCGCACTTCAGGCCGTCTGCGATCAGCGGCATGCCCGCTTCCGCCCGCGGCTGCGAGTGGTAGGGGTACAGCGTGTTGCACACCGTCGACGGATCGTCGTAGTCGAGCGGCTCGGCGATGAACGCCATCTGCGCGTCGAAGCAGCCGTCGACGAGGTCCGCCGGCCGCGCGGCCACGGTGCGGGCACGGTCGCCCGGGCCGCCCGCCGCCACGATCGCATCCAGCCAGTCCTCGAGCTTGTCGAGTGCGGCCACGCGCATCTGGTTGGTGTTCGCGCCGATGTTCGCGCCCGTCCAATTGACGTGCGTGCCGGCGTCGCCGTGGGCCGCGATCATGCGCTCCCGGATGATCGCCGACCGGTAGCGTTCGTGGAAGTCCCCCGTCGGGTCGGTGTAGTTGCGGATCTCGATCACCGGCGTCCACGCGAGCCCGCCCGTCATCATGTTGATGCGTCCGGTCGCGTACGCCCGTTCGATCGCCTCGACGCTCGCCTCCGACCGCGCCGCCGTGCGGTTGCCGTCGATGCCCATGCCGCCGACCTGCTCGTTCAGCGAGACGAACTGCTCGACGCTGATCGCACGGCTCTGCACGGCGTTCCATCCGTATTGGACACCGACGTTGTCGGGTTCCACGCGCAGGCCGCGGCCCTCGGCATCCGTCCCGTAGACGTTCTTGACCATGTCCGCGATGGTGCAGCGGAGGCCGCCAGGATTCGCCGGCGACCACCGGTCGGCGACCGGGATCGCCCCGTTGCAGCCGCGGTTCGGGTCGTCGACGCCGTCGAACAGCGTGAAGCCGTTGCACGTGCCGGGAACCGCGTGTCCGGTGACCGCGATCTTCTGGGCGTTGGTCCAGCCGGCGCCGGTGGGCGAGTTCCAGTAGCTGGTCAGGCCGCGGCAGTCGTGGCCGCCGATCGTGGTCGACCGTTCGTCGGGGTAGCCGATCTCACCGAGGAGGCCGTCGAGGATGCTGGGGTAGTTGTTGGCCAGCAGCAGCTGCTGCATCGTGCCCGCCGATCCGCCGGAGCCGATCGTGTAGTCGATGGGGCCGAGCTGCTCGACCACGTGCTCCTTGACCATCATCGCGGTCTCAGCGCTCGTGACGTCGTTGCAGTTCTGCGCGTAGACGTTGAACGTCGCCGATGCGACGGCGTACCCGCGGCTGAGGAAGAGGTCGTTCTGCACTCCGCCCGTGCTGGTGCCCTGCCAGTAGCCGACGCCGCACGCACCGCCGAAGGTGTAGACGAGCTTGCCGTTCCAGCCGGGGGTCGTCGTCCACGGCGCCGGCTCGGGGGCACCCGGCACGTGGAGAACGGCGGTCTCGTACACGCCGCGGTTGATGGTGCCGCGCTCGATGCGCACGACGTACGGGACCGAGGTGCCGTCGACGGTCGTCGTCGCCAGGTTCGCCGGGGTGGACCCGTCGGTCGGGTAGTTCGCGAACTGCCCGGCCGTCGTGCGGTAGCGATAGGTCACCGAGGCGGATGCGACGTGGCAGTCCTCGTCCACCGGCCCGAGATTCCACGCGGATCCGGAAGCCGTGCAGTACATCGGATGCTGCGGCCCGGAGAACACCGGACCCGTGATGGGGTGATTCTCGACCTCGAGCGCCGCCTGCACCTGACCGTTCTTCTTGGTGACCTGGATCTCGCTGACACCCAGCGGGAGGCCTTCGACCAGCCCGATCAGGCGCCCGTCGACCGGATGGAATGCCTCGGTCACGTCGACGCCGGCGGAGACGACGCGGAAGTCATCGCGGGCGCCGGCCACCGAGACCAGCGCGTCGCCGCCCGAGACGCTGTCCGCGCGACCCGATTCGATCTGGATCGTGACCGGCTGAGCGGCGTTGACCGCGGTCGGCAGGGACAAGCCGGCGAGGATCAGACCCGCCGAGGCGAGCACCCCCATCGCGAGCGGCCCTGTTCTGGATCTCTTCATTGCACCCTCCGTCGACGTCGTTGTCACGGCGGCAGCATCGGCGCTGCCTCCTACGCGACAGAGTAGAAGTAGTCGTGACGCTCGTCAACGAAAGATCAAGTATTGGCCTCCATGGGCATCCTTCGCCGCGTCACGAGCTCGACGAGGCCGGCGTCGATCTCCCCGACGACGGCACGGAAGCGGTCTTCTGCCGCATCACCGAGGTCGTTGTATCGCTGCGCCCACGCGCGCCGGGTCGCCACTCGGGGCCAGTCGGCCGGCACGAGCTCGGCCGGCATGCCGGTGTCGAGGAGGCGGAAGGACTGCCAGCCGAGCATGAGGCGCATGCGCTCGGCGAACGCCACGACGGGCCCGCCCGGAGGCGACGACACGATGGCCGCGGCGAACCGCCGGTACTCGGCCGCGATGTCATCGAGGTTCCACGCCGATTGCGCTCCCCCGGCCACCGTCGTCTCCAAGGTCGCCCGCATGACCGTGACATCGCCCACGCCCAGGTCGCGCAATTCGGACATCGCCGCGGCGGCGCGGTCACGCGGCGAGACCCACACGCCGTCGTACAACGGGGCGAACCCGAGCCAGCGGAGCCGCGAACGCGCGAGGTGGCGGGAGGACCGCTCGGACTCCGGGATCGAGAACGCGAGCACAGTCCACAGGCCGTCCCACGCCGGCTCGACCAGCCCGAACGACTCCAGCCAGGCGGCCTCTTCGTCGACGACCGCCAGGGCTCGAGGCGCCAGGCGGTGGGTGGTCCGCCGGCCCGCGCGCTCGGCCTCCAGCAGCTCGCCGCGCACCATGCGCGCCAGCGTCGCGCGCGCCGCGGCCTCCTTGAGGCCGAGGTCGGTGAGGGCCGTCAGCAGCGCCCCCGTCGGGAGCGCCGGCTCGACCCCCCACCAGTAGTCGCCGAAGACGGTGAGCACTTGTCGAACGGGCGATACCCGGCGGAACTCGGGCGAGCCGGCACCGTCCTCGGCGAGAGTCATGCGTGACATCATCCCACCGGCGCCGATGGGATGACGTCGCGGCGGGTCAGTGGGCCATCGAGGCGAGCACCTCCGGGTCGAGGGTCGCGATCGAGCGGGTGTCCTGGAAGGCGCGGACGCCCTCGATGCCCTGCTCGCGGCCGAAGCCCGACTGCTTCATGCCGCCGAACGGGGCGCGCAGGTCGAGGCGGGTCGCGCCGTGGTCGTTCACCCACACGTAGCCGCACTCCAGCTGCGAGCCGACGCGCTGCGCCGCGTCGGGCGACGCCGTCCACACCGAGCCGCACAGGCCGCCCCACGTGTCGTTGGCGAGGCGCACGGCCTCGGCCTCGTCGTCGAACGGGATGATCGGGATCACCGGGCCGAACTGCTCCTGCGTCACCACGCGCAGCTCGAGCGACGGGTCGACGACGATCGCGGGTCGCACGAAGTTGCCGCCGGCCAGATCGCCGCCCGGCAGTTCGCCGAACTCGCGGACGTCGGCGCCGGCATCCTTCGCCTCCTGGATGATCTCGTCGACGAACGCCTTCTGCGCCGGCTGGTGCAGCGGCCCCATCGTTGTGCCCTCGTCGAGGCCGTAGCCGAGCTTCGCCGCCTCGAGGCGGGCGGACAGCCCGGCGACGAGCTCGTCGGCACGCGACCGGTGCACGAAGACGCGCTTGGCGTTCATGCAGATCTGGCCCGTCGTGTCGTAGATCGCCGCGTACAGGCGGTCGAGGTGGGCGTCGTCGAGGATCGCGTCGTCGAGGAACACCGCCGCATCGTTGCCACCCAGTTCGAGGGTCACGCGGGTGAGGGTCTTCGACGCCATCTCCATGATCCGCTTGCCGCCGCTGACCGATCCGGTGAAGCAGACCTTGGCGATGTCGGGGCTCTGGATGAGGCCGGCCATGTCCTGGTCGCGCCCGGTCACGACGTTGAGCACGCCGGGCGGCAGCTTCTCGGCCACACGCTGCACCACGCGGGTCGTCGCGAGCGGCGCCGAGGGCGGCGGCTTCACGATCGCAGTATTGCCGGCCAGCAGGGCGTGCGGGAGCGCGGCACCGAGGATCGCGATCGGCCAGTTGAAGGGCACGATCACGGTCACGACGCCGAGCGGCTGGTACGTCACGTCGGTCGACACCGGGATCGCACCGGGGATCGGCGGCAGCGTCTTGGACGCGTCGACCTCGTCGGCGAGCATGAGCGCGAGGTTCCAGCGGATCTCGAACACGAGCGCGTCGATCCACGCCTCCATGCGGATCTTGCCGTTCTCCTGTGAGAGGACAGCGGCGTCCGCGTCGCGGTCGTCGGCGATCCCGGCGATCGCCTCGGCCATCGCAGCCGCGCGCTCCTGCGGCGTGAGCGCCGCCCACGCCGGGAAGGCCGCCTTCGCCGCGGCGACGGCATCCTTCACATCCGACTCCGTCGCGGCCGCCGCCTCACCCACGACCGCACCCGGCTTGCCGGGATCGGGGATCGTCAGCACGTCCTCGGTGAACCGCTCCTCACCTCCGATGAACAGGCCCGTCCGGACCGAAGTCCCCATCGCCGTCTCGCCCATGGAACGCCCACCTCTCCGTGTTGCCCAACGTGGATCCGCCTCGGGTCGGCGCGGATCGACACCTCTCCCAGCGTGCCTCTCCCATGCGCGTGAATCAAGATTGTCGACGATTTTCGCGCGAATTTCGTATGAGATTCTTCGCGTTGAACGGCTTCGCGCGAGATAGTGTCAGTGCACGGACGAAGGCGCCGAAGGAGGTTGGCCGAGATGACGGATGCTGCAGTGCTGAGCGACGACGAGACGATCGAGCGTCCCGACCTGACACAGGTGATCCGCGAGGCGATCCTCGACGCGCAGTTCGCACCGCATCAGCGTCTCATCGAGGCCGATCTCAGCGAGCGCTACGGCGCTTCGCGGGCCTCCGTGCGCACGGCACTGCTGAACCTCGCCGGCGAAGGGCTCGTCGAGCGCCTGCCCAACCGCGGCGCACGGGTGCGGGCGATCACGGTCGACGAGGCGATCGAGATCGTCGAGGTGCGCATCGGCCTCGAGACCCTCTGCGCGCGCAAGGCCGCCGAGAACCTCTCCCCCAGCGACGCCGACGAGCTCCGGGCGCTGCGCGCCGACATCGAGGCCGCGATCGGATCGGGCGACCTCATGGCGTACTCGCGCCTGAACCAGGAGCTCGACCGCCGCATCCGCGACCTCAGCCACCACGGCACGGCGACCCAGCTGCTCGAGCGCCTGCGCGCGCAGTCCGCGCGGCACCAGTTCCGGCTCGCCTTCCACCCGGGGCGAGCCGCGACGTCGGCGCCGGAGCACATCGCGATCATCGACGCGATCCTCGCGAAGGACCCCGACGCCGCCGAGGCCGCGACCCGCGCCCACCTGTCGGGCATCGTCGAGGTCCTCCACGGCATGGAGTGAGCCCCATCCGCGCTCAGCGCACACGAGAAACCACGAACGCGCCGAGACACCACGGCAGGCGTGGTTCCTGAGCGCGAACGCGGTTTCTCGGCGCCCGAAGGGGGCGGACGGATGCCTCCGCCCGCCCCCTCGCAGGGCTCTGGTCACTGACCCCAGGACTCGGCCGGGGCGTAGCCCTTGCCGTTGTACTTCTGCACCTGCACGGTCGAGACGGCGGGCTGGCCGTCCTCGGTCGTGTCGACGCTGGAGCCCTCGAGCATGAGCGGTGCGACATAGTCCTTGATGCTGCGCAGCTGCGTCATGAAGTCGTCGCGCGTCGGCTCGGTCATCTTCGCGAAGACCTGCTCCAGCGTCGCGCCGACCTGGTACGACCAGACGCAGTGCGGGAACGCGGGGACGTCCGAGTAGTTCGCGTACTCCTTCAGTGCGCTGAGGAACGCGCCGCCGTCCTCGCTCTCGGCGAAGGTCGGCGCGGCCGCGGCCTGCGCGAACGCCACCGTGTAGACGCCGGGGAACGCCGCCGCCCCACCGGGCTCGAGGATCGCGGACGGGCTCGACGTGTTCGACGGGAGGAACCAGCTGGGCAGCCAGCCGAGCTCCTGCGTCTTCTGCAGCGACGAGATGACGAGCGGCGTGATCGACATGGCGTTGAAGAACACGTCGGCGCCCGAGCCGGCGAGCTCGGTCAGCTGCGCGTCGACCGAGGTGTCGGTGGCCTCGTACGTGAGCTCCTTGACGATCTCGATGTTGTCGGCGCCCTCGATGCCCTTCTTGAAGCCCTCGACGTAGCCCTCGCCGTAGTCGTCGTTCTGCGAGAGGATCGCGACCGTGTGGTCGTCGCTCGAGCTCGCCAGCAGCTTGCCGAAGGCCTCGCCCTCGTTCTGGTAGATCGGCACGAAGCCGAGCGACCACGGGCTCTCCTGCTGGTCGCTGAAGATCGGGTCGCCCGACATGATCAGCGCCTGCGGCACCTCGTCGGCGATCGCGGCCTCGCGCCACGCGCGGTTGGTGGGCGTGCCGAGACCCGCGGTCATCGCGAAGACGCTGCTCTTCAGCTGGTCGTAGTTCGCCTTGGCCTTCTGCGGGTCGTACTCGTCGTCGAGCGCCGTGATCTCGACCTTGCGGGTCTTGCCGTCGCCGAACTCGACGCCGCCGTCGGCGTTCTTGGCCCCGAAGTAGGCGGTGATGCCGGCGACGGTGCACGTGCCGGGACCGGCGGTCGGACCCGACAGCGGGGTCGTGATGCCGAGTGTGATCGAGGTGTCGGTGATGCCGGGGCTCGCCTGCGCCGTCCCGTCGCCGGTCTCGTTGGGCGTGCCGCCGCCGCGAGAGCAGCCGGCGGCGAGGACGGCGACGATGCCGATCCCGGCGACGACCGAGGCGACGCGCAACTTCCTGCGGTTCGTGCTCATGGGTCCTGCCTCTCTGTGTGGGTTATGACTGCGTCGGTGAAGGTGGGGGTGGGTCCGTGACGGCCGCGGTGTCTGCGGCGGCGGTCTTGGCGGAGACGGATGCTGCAGCATCCGTCCGTCCGGAAGGCCCGGTCGCGCCGCCTCGTGGGGCGCCGTCATCGCGGCGCCGGCGCCGCCACAGCCGCGGCAGCGACACCAGGCCGCCGGGGAGGATGAAGAGCACCACCAGGAGGATCGCGCCCTGGAGCATGGCGGTGATGTTGGGGTCGATGAGGTTCGTGATCTGCGGCAGCAGCACGTACCAGACACCGCCGAGGAGCGAGCCGATGATGCTGCCGGCACCGCCGATGACCATCGCGGCGAGCAGCTCGATCGAGTGGCCGAAGTGCAGCGTCTCGGGCGACGTGTACTGGATCACGACCATATAGAGGAAGCCGCTCACGCCTCCGATGAGCGAGGCGATCGTGAACGCCAGCACCTTGTAGCGGTAGGGCGAGACGCCCATGGATGCGGCGACCGCCTCGTTGCCCTTCACGATGGCGAAGGCGCGACCGTACTTGCCCCGCACGAGATTGCGCGTCAGCAGGAACGTGATGCCCCCGATGAGGATCACGATGTACAGCTGCCACTGGTCGTCGTAGAGGCCGGTCCACTCCGGCGCGCTCGAGAAGCGGGCCGAGGTGCCCTGGGATCCGCCGGTGAACTCCGACAGGCGCTTCGCGAGCGGAAGGCCCACGAGCGGGAGTGCGATCGTCACCATGGCGATCGCGAGGCCGCCGAGGCGCGCCGCGGCGAGCGCGACGAGGAGCCCGAACACGGCGGGCACGATGCACGCGAGGACGAACACGAGGACGATGTTCCAGTCCTGGTTGACGCCGTACGCCGTGACGTACGCGCCGACCCCGACGAAGAAGATCTGTCCCAGTGAGACCTGGCCGGTGTAGCCCATCACGACGTTGAGGCCGAGCACGGCGACGGCGAAGACGCCGATGCGCGCGATCGTCTGGTTGGCGAACTCGGGGAGGATCAGCGGCCCGACGACGAGCAGCACGACGACGAGGCCGACCCCCGCCCACTTCACCCAGGGGCGCGTCCAGAACTCCGCGGTCGAAGGCATCAGACGCGCACCACCGCTTTCCGGCCGAACAGGCCCTGTGGCCGCACGATGAGCACGACGAAGATGAGGATGAAGGGCACCGCGATCTTGAGGTCGTGCCCGATGAAGGGGACGTAGACGGCGGCGAGGTTCTCGAGCACGCCGATGAGCCACGCCGCCACGACGACGCCGATCGGGCTCGACAGGCCGCCGAGGATGCAGGCGGCGAGCGCATAGACGAGCGCGCCGTCCATCATCCCGGGGGTGAGGGTCAGCTGCGGCGCGACGAGCACGCCGGCGACGGCGCCCAGCACCGCGGCGAGGCCCCAGCCGACCATGAGGTTGCGACCGACGTTGATGCCCGAGAACGCGGCGGAGCCCGGATTGATCGCGACCGCCCGCAGCGCCAGCCCGAGCTTGGTGCCGAGGAACAGCGCCTGCAGCAGCAGCATGATCACGACGATGACGATGATCGTGCCGAGCGAGCGGACGCTGATCACGGCTCCCCCGATCTTGATCGTCTCCAGGGGGAACAGCGATGGGAAGAGCCGGTTGTTGTACGTCCAGATCCAGGCGCACAGTCCGGTGATGAAGGTCAGCAGGCCGATCGTCACGACGACGGCGGTGTCGGGGTCGCCGCGCTCGAACCGGCGGATGAGGTAGCGCTCGATGAGCGCGCCCAGGAAGAACGACGCCACGATCGCGCCGAGGATCGCGAGCACGATCGGCACGCCGAAGCCGTTGAGGGCCCACGCGATGTACGCCGACAGCACCGCCATGCCGCCCTGCGCGAAGTTGATGAGGCCGGTCGCCTGATTGACGAGCACGATCGCGAGGGCGAGTGCCGCGTAGATCGACCCGGTCGAGAGGCCGTCGATCACGAGCTGGATGAAGGTGCCCACCGTCAGCCTCCCAGGTACGCGCGGCGGATCTCGTCCATGCCCTTGAGCTCCGCGGTCGAGCCGGTCAGGACATTGCGGCCCGTCTCCAGCACGGTCGCGCTGTCGACGAGGGTGAAGGCGAGGTTGGCGTTCTGCTCGACGACGAGCATCGCGATGCCCGACTCGGCGCGCAGGCGCCCGATCGCCTGGTAGACGGTCTTGGCGGTGCCCGGTGCGAGACCGAGGGATGCCTCGTCCAGCAGCAGCAGGCGCGGCCGGGCCATGATCGCCCGGGCGATGGCGAGCATCTGCTGCTCGCCCCCCGACAGCGCAGACCCGTTCGAGCGGATGCGGTCCTTGAGCTGCGGGAACAGCTCGAGGCAGTAGTCGACGTCGGCCCGGATCGCCTTGGCGTCCTTGCGGCGATACGCGCCCACGCGGAGGTTCTCGCGCACCGTGAGGTCGGACAGCGTGCCGCGGCCTTCGGGCACGTGCGCGATCCCGAGCGCGGCGACCTGGTCGGGCCGGAGGCCCTTGAGGTCCTTGCCGTCGAACCGGATGGTGCCGGTCGAGCGGACGGTGCCCGACACCGCGCGCAGCGTCGTGGTCTTGCCGGCGCCGTTCGCGCCGAGGATGCCGACGGCACCGCCGTCGGGGACCGTGAGCGAGACGCCCTCGAGCACCTGCACGCGACCGTAGAACGCGCGCACGTCGGCGAGCTCAAGCAGCGTCATCGACCGCGTCCTTTCCGAGGTACGCCTCGACCACGCGCGGGTCGGACTGCGCGTCGGCGGCCGAGCCCTCCATCAGCTTGCGGCCGTGGTCGAGCACGACGACGCGGTCGGTGAGGGCGGAGATGAGGCCCATGTTGTGCTCGACGATGACGACGGTGATGTCGTCGTCGCGGACGCGCCGCACGGTCTCGATGAGCTGCTCGACCTCCGAGTGCGGGAGTCCCGCCGCCGGCTCGTCGAGCAGCAGCAGCCGCGGCTTCATGAGCAGGGCGCGGCACAGCTCGACGCCCTTGTGCAGTCCGTGCGACAGCTCGTCGGCCCGCGTGCGCGCGGCCCAGCCGAGGCCGTGACCCTCGAGGAGATCGAGCGCCTCCTGCCGGAGCGCCTTCTCGGAGCGGGTCGTGCGGGGCAGGCGCAGCGACCACTCCGCCGGTCCGCCCGGCAG
Source organism: Microbacterium sp. C23T (assembly GCF_053345975.1). NCBI lineage: Bacteria > Bacillati > Actinomycetota > Actinomycetes > Micrococcales > Microbacteriaceae > Microbacterium > Microbacterium sp. C23T. The sequence continues at coordinate 110,874 of NZ_JBKFBD010000006.1, forward strand.
TCGGCTGTGCGCGCCGAGCAGCACGTTCTCGAGCACGGTCTCGCGCAGCTGCAGGGCGGGGTGCTGGAACGTGCGCGCCAGGCCGTGCCGCGCGAGGGTCGCGGGCGGAGAGCCGAGCACCTCGTCGTCGTCGATCGTGATCGAGCCGGCGCTCGGGCGGTAGTGGCCGCTCACGCAGTTGAAGAGCGAGGTCTTGCCGGCGCCGTTCGGACCGACGAGGCCGAAGATCTGGCCGGGCTCGACGGTGAAGGTCACGTCCTCGAGCACCTTGACGCCGCCGAACTGCAGGCTCACGTCGCGGACTGCGAGCCGAGCGCCCATGGCCCCACCTTTCGCGTCGTCGCGTGGTCGTGGTCGTTCGAGGAGTCGAGTCCTCCCCGTGCTTGGGAAACTACGGATTCGCGGCGAGATTGTCAACGATTTTGGTGCGAAGTTCCGCGACCGTGATCTTCGACACGATGCTGTCCCGCGAGGCGCAGGGGTGCAGCATCCGTTTCCATTCAACGGAATCACCCTGTCGAGGCGGTCCGGAGCGCTCTTACGCTGACCGCAGCTTCCCCAACCCCGAAGGAGGGTCGACGATGACCACGATGACGGACACCCAGACCGAGTCGCTCGCCCAGGCGATCGACCGCGCCGGCAGCCCCGTGGAGCTGCTGCGCAACCAGAACTGGCCTGCGTTCACGTTCCCGGTGGCGCCGGAGTTCACGAACTGGCGCGACGAGCAGCGGGCATGGAACACGTCGGTGGCGCTCATGGACCAGTCGCACCACATGACGCAGCTGTTCCTCGACGGCGCCGACCTCATCCCGCTGCTGAGCTCGATCTCGCCCAACACGTTCGCGACGTTCCGGCCAGGGGTCGCCAAGCAGCTCATCTCGGTCAACCAGGACGGCTACCTCATCGGCGACGGCATCCTCTTCTACAACTCCGAGGGTCCTGAGGGCCTGGTGCTCATCGGGCACCACATCCTCATCGACTGGGTGCGCTTCAACATCGAGAAGGCGGAGGCGCTCGGCAAGGACGTGCGCTACCGGCTCGAGGCGAACTCGCACATGCGCCAGGGTCCGCCGACGTTCTACCGGTACGAGCTGCAGGGACCGCACGCCGACCTCGTGATGGAGAAGGTGTTCGGCGGGCCGGTGCCCGAGATCAAGTTCTTCCACATCGGCGACGTCGAGATCGCCGGACGCCCGGTGAAGGCGCTGCGCCACGGCATGGCCGGGCAGCCCGGGTTCGAGTTCTACGGCCCGTGGGAGGACAGCGAGGCCGTGCTCGAGGCGCTGATGGAGGCGGGTGAGGAGTACGGCATCCGCCGGGTCGGGGCGAAGGCGTACTCGTCGTCGCCGCTCGAGTCCGGCTGGGTGCCGACGCCGTTCCCCGCCGTCTTCGACGACGACTTCGCGGAGTACCGCGCGTGGCTGCCGGCGGCGCGCATCGGCTCGGTGGGCGGCTCGCTGTACTCGACCGACATCCACGACTTCTACATGACGCCGTTCGACATCGGCCTCGGCCGCTCGGTGCGATTCGACCACGACTTCCACGGGCGCGCGGCGCTCGAGAAGCACGCCGAGAACCAGCGCCGCCGCAAGGTCACGCTGATCTGGAACGCCGACGACGTCGCCGCGGTCGTGCGCTCGCAGCTCGAGCCCGGCACGCCCGCCAAGTACCTCGACTTCCCGAAGGCGCGGTACGGGCTCTACCAGATGGACGAGATCCTGAAGGACGGCGAGCGCGTGGGGATCTCGACGGATGCCGGGTACGTGGCGTACGACCAGCTCTACATGTCGCTCGCGACCCTGGACGCCGGCATCCGCGACGGCGAAGAGGTCGAAGTGGTGTGGGGCGAGGACCCGATCTCGCGCAAGGACGGCGTCGACGCCGATCACCGCCAGGTGCGCATCCGCGCGACGGTCGCGCCCGCGCCGTACCACGACTACGCCCGGACGGTGTATCGCCAGAACGCATCCTGACGCGCCGGGACGCGGCATTCTTGCACCAAAATCGTTGACAATCCCGGCCCGACTTCGTACGGTCCCTTACACCGGGGCCACCTCGCTCGGCTGACGCCCCGCCATCCCGCCGAGAGGGGGCGGAGCGTGACCGACAGACCGGTCGGCCGTGACGGGGTGTTCGAGCGGGCGCTCGAGCTGCTCGAGTGCTTCACGGCCGACGAGCCGATCCTCTCGGCGGCCGAGATCGCGCAGCGGACGGGGCTCGCGGTGTCGTCCGTGCACCGGCTGCTCGCGAAGCTGCTCACGGCGGGCTTCGTCGACAAGGTGCATCCCCAGCGGTACGCGGTCGGGCTGCGGCTCTGGAAGGTCGGAGAGCTGAGCCCGGTCCTGCTCGAATTGCGTGAGACCGCGCTTCCGCTGATGCTCCGGCTGTACGAGGCGACGGGCGAGAACGTCCAGCTGGCCGTGCTCGACGGGCGGACCCCGCAGACGGGGCGGGCGCTCTACATCGCCCGCGCCGTGGGCGTGTCGTCGTCACCCACGCTCACCCGGATCGGCGGGGCGTTCCCGCTGCACACGACCGGGGTCGGCAAGGCGCTGCTCGCCGCTCAGGACGCTGACTGGCTCGCCGCCTACATCCGCGGCGGGCTCGCACCGGAGACCCGGTTCTCGCTGACGACGGGCAGCGAGCTGGTCCGTGATCTCGAGCGATCACGGGCTCGCGGCTACGCCGTCACCCGCGAGGAGATGAGCCTCGGAACCGCCTCGGTCGCGGTCGCCTTCGACCGGGTCGCGCACCTTCCCGCCGCCGCGATCGGGGTCGTCACCGAGGTCCATCGATTCCGCGAGCGCGAGCTGAGCGCGATGGTGGCGGCATCCGCCCACCAGCTGCACGCCCTGCTCAGCGAGCGATTCGACCGCTGACACCCGCGGAGAGCGGACTTTCTCACTGGGTGCGAATCTGCGGGATGCCGCCACAAGCCCGGTCCTAGATTGACGCCAAAGGTGGCGACAATCCCAGATCGCCACCGATCCCCACTCAATGAGGAGTAGCAAATGCGCAGGATGAGATACGCGGTCGCGACCGTGGCCGCTGCCGCGCTCGTCGCATCGACGGCGACGGGTGCCACCGCTGCGACCGAGCCGGAAGAGAACGTCTTCCTCAAGCCCTTCGTGCTGGACGCCTGGGCGCAGTACGCCGCCTCCGACACCTACGCCCTTCTCGAACAGCAGGGCAAGATGGCGACGCCGAACGTCTACCTCGCCGACGTGGCACGCGGCACGGACCAGACCGGGGCCGACCCGGCGGACTACTGGTACGTGCGCAACGGCGTGCCCGACGACGGCGTGACGCTCGCGCCCGAGGCGATCCTCTACGCCAACCTCGAGAACCTGAAGGCCGCCGGCAAGATCGACGATTTCAACTTCACGCTCGTGATGAATCTCCCGCACTCCGAGAACGTCAACACGGCCGAAGCCCACGCATGGATGCGGCAGATCCTCGCCGAGGCCGGGCCGTCCGTCCCCGCCGACATCGACCCCGCCACCGGATGGTGGGACGTCAGCACCTACGAGGGCGGGTCGATCACCGAGACCGCCGCCGGAGCCGTCTCGGCATCATCCGACACCGGCAAGAGGACGATCACGGTCACGCTGAACGGCCAGCCGTTCACGGTGACGCACTACTGGGGCTGGTACGCCGCGACGCCGAACAGCCCGAAGCAGAAGGTCAGCATCTACGTGCCGCAGAACGTCCGGCCCGACAGCCCGACCTACTTCCGCACGAACAACGGCGGATGGACGTCGAACAACTTCATCTCGACCGTGGTCCCCGGGGGTGCGTACACCACGGGCAACCTGGCGTTCAACACCGTCCAGGGCGGCGGGAACAACAACCCCAACGTCATCGGCGAGGTGCTCGACCAGGGCATGATCATGGTGTCGTACGGCGCCCGCAGCATGAATGACGCTCCGGTCGACGGCCAGTATCAGGGACACTCGCCGGCCACGATGACCGACACCAAGGCGGCGATCCGGTTCGTCAAGTACAACCAGGTCTACGGCAGCCTTCCCGGCGACCCGGAGCGCGTGATCATCACGGGCATGAGCGGTGGCGGCGGTCTCACCACGGCGGTGGCCGCCGGGGGCAACAGCTCCGACTACTACGACTCGCTCGCGCAGATCGGCGCGCTCGGCCTCACGCAGACGGGCGGCGCGTACGCGGATGACCCGGCCGTCGGCGACGACGTCTTCGCGACGTTCTCGAGCGCACCCATCATCGACTCCTTCCGGGCGGACCACCTCGCGGAGTGGATGTACAACCCCACACGCCAGAAGATCCGTGACGGCGTATACGCCGCCGAGACCGGGATCACGAGCGGGCGCAACAACCCCGCGGCCCTGGCGGAGTGGCAGTACCTCAGCGCCGCGGTCCTCGCGCAGAAGGGCGACGACTACACGTACGAACTCGGCCTCACCCCCGACCACGTCAAGCGGACCCTCCTCGACATGATGGAGACCTCGCTCGAGCTCACGGTGAACGAGAACAAGTCCTACCGGCCGACGCTGGCCGACGTGTCCTCGGTGACCACGCCGGAGCAGGCGAAGGCGGCGCTCGACACGTTCCTGCGTCAGCAGGACGCGAACCGCGCGGCGGCCTGGGCCGGGCTCCCGCTCGACTGGTACACCGTCTCCGGGAGCACCGGAGCCTTCGAGGTGACCATCGCCGACGCCGGCTGGGACCGCCTCACCGAGTACCTGTACTGGGTGTCGCAGTGGACCAAGGGCACGCCGATCTCGACCGCGCAGGGCCTGCCGGCCGGGCTCGGCAAGGGCGGGGCGTTCGCCGGCGGCGAGGGCCTGCTCTTCGGGGCGCTCGACGCCCCGTACAGCCACCTCAACCAGGTGTCGTGGGCGATGGATCCGCTGAACTGGCCGCTGTTCGGCGTCACCGCCAGCACGAACCCCAACACCGCCGCGCGACAGGCTGAGAACCGCGAGATCGCGAAGACGCTGTTCGACGTGCTCCCCGGCCCGAGCATCGAGGTCGTACTCCGGCACGTGGACCAGGCCGAGCGTGACGGCACGCTCACCGGCAAGGCGCTGAGCGAGGTGCGCAAGCACCTGGCTCAGGCCGAGAAGCTCGCCGCCGGCTCCGCCGCGAGCCGGGCCGTCGTGGCGCAGCTCGACAACGCCTCCCGCAAGTCGGGCCTGCCCGCCGACTCGAACGTCGTGAAGGCGATCGCGGCGCTCGCGGCCGCGAGCTGACACACCGGCGGAGGGGGAGGTCGGCGCGCGCCGGCCTCCCCCTCTGCACGGTCCGACAGGGTTCCGGCGCGGTTTAGCATGGCCGCGTCGTCGAGGAGGATGCTGTGGCACGAGGATCGGCCGGAGAGTCGGTGCTTCACCGGCACCTGCGCGTGCTCGAGAGCTTCGATGCGTGGCATCCGTTCCTCACCCTGACGGAGATCGCCGACGCATCGGGCATTCCGCCGTCGAGCGCGCACCGCCTCATCGCCGAGCTCGAGCACGAAGGGCTTCTCGAGCGCCTGCCGGATCGCACCTACCGCCTGGGAGTGCGACTGTGGGAGTTCGCGAGCCGCACGCCCGGCGCGGTCGGGCTGCGCGAGATCGCCCGCCCGTGGCTGGGCGCGGTGCACGAGCGAGTGCGGCAGCACGCGCAGCTGGGTGTGCTGAGCGGGCGGGATGTGCTCTTCATCGATCGGATGTCGACCCGCGACGCCGTCGTCAACGCGACGCTGATCGGGGGCCGCATCCCGCTGCACGCCTCGTCGAGCGGGCTGGTGCTGCTGGCCTATGCCGATGCGGCGCTCGTCGCCGACGTCATCGCCGGCGGTCTGCGGAGGTACACCGACCACACCATCCGCACCGGCCCCGAGCTCCGCGCGGTGCTGCGCCGGGTGCGGGAGGAGGGCTACGCCGTCACCGAGGGGCACATCCACCCCGAGTCGCGCGGGATCGCCGTGCCGGTCACCGGACCCGGCGGCACGGTGTACGCGGCGATCGGCGTCGTCCTGCCCAACGACGGCGGCCCGACGCACGCGTACGCCGAGCTGCTGCGCCGCGCAGCGGCTGGGATCGCCCGCGACCTCGCCGTCGCCTACCGGCCCGACGTCGACGAGCGGACCCATGGCATCCGCTCGCTGGTGAGCGGGTCGCGCCGGTCGCTCGAATACCTCGAGAGCCTCGACGCCGACCCACGCGGCTCGGGCGAGCTCCCCGCCCTCGGCCCCGCGCCGGTGCCCTAGGGTCTGCAGCATGACGACGATCGCGGTCCTCGGTCTCGGCGAAGCCGGGCGCCGCTACGCGCGCGGCCTCGCGCACGCCGGAGCGGAGGTGCGCGGCTTCGACCCCGCACACGACCTCGGCGACCCCGACGTCCCGCAGTTCGCGACCCTCGCCGACGCCCTCGCCGGGGCCGACGTCGCCCTGAGCCTCGTGACCGGCCATGCCGCAGCATCCGTCGCCCGCGACGCTCTTCCCCACGTGGCCGCGGGCGCCGTCTACGCCGACCTCAACACCGCCGCACCCGAGCTCAAGCAGCGCATCGCGCGGCTCGCCGCCGACCGCGGGCTCGCGATGGCCGACGTCGCGGTGCTGGCGCCCGTGGTGCGCGCGGGCCACCGCACGCCGCTGCTCGCGAGCGGACCCGGAGCCCGCGAGTTCGCCGCCCGGGTCGGGCCGTTCGAGGTGCCGGTCGACGTGGTCGACGGCGACGCCGGCGAGGCAGCCCGCCTGCGGCTGCTGCGGAGCGTGTTCATGAAGGGTCTCGCAGCGCTCGTGCTCGAGGGGCTCGGCGCGTCGCGCGCCGTAGGCGCCGAGGACTGGCTGCGTGCGCAGATGGCCCAGGAGCTCGGGCCCGACGGCGCGGCCCTCATCGACCGCCTCGTCGATGGCTCGACCACCCACGCGGTGCGCCGCGAGCACGAGGTGCGCGCGGCCCTCGCCGCGCTCGAGGCGTCGGGCCAGCCCGCCGACATGACCCGCGCGACCCTCGCCTGGTTCGAGCGGCTCGTCGCCGAGCGCGACCACGACTGAGCCCGCCCACGAAGGTGGCGTGCCACGCCGCCATCGCAGCGCGGACGCGACCAGAGTCGCCCCCTTCGCCCGACGGCCCCGCGCGGAGGTGGCGCGACACGCTGTCACCGGCACGGATGACGACCACGAGCGCCACCTCGGTGGCCCCGCACGACGCCAATCCGAGAAGGTGACAGCACGCGTCGCAATCGCCGCGCCTAGCCGACCACGCGTGCCCCCTTCTCACGGCGCTCGCCCACGGAGGTGACAGCAGTCGCTGCGACCGCCGCGCCGAGGCGTCCACACACGCCACCTCGGCGACGACGGCCCGCCGGGGCTACACCACCGCGGCGGCGGTGCGCCAGCCGCCGTGGTACTCCTGGCGGGCGGTCACGGCGTACGGCACCGGGCTCACCACGGCGCGCACGGCGAGCTGCTCGTGCGGCTCGACGGTGGTCTTGCGCGAGCCGCCGTCGGGCTCACCCCACACCACGCGCACCTCGGCGCCGATCGGCACGTCGCGGTCGACGGTCGCGAGCGACAGTCCGCGCTTCTCGTTCGCGGTGACGCCGGTGAACAGCGACAGGCCGACGGTGTCACCGTCGGCGTCGATCACGGCGTCGTAGTTCGACGAGCCGTAGTTCGCGTTCGGCAGGTCGAAGAACTGGTACCCGGGGCCTTCGCGGTCGATGACGCTCGTCAGGAGCTTGCTGAGGTCCTCGTCGTTCCACGCGAGGGTGACCTTCTTGCGCTGCGTCTCGGGGTCGACCTGCTCGAGGGCCTCCCGGCCGATGAAGTCGTGGTCGAACTTCACGAACGAGCCGTAGCCGAGGTCCCACGGGTTGAGGTAGTAATCCTCGATGTCGTCCGACACGAACGAGCCGGCGAGCGCGTTGATGGCCTCGTAGCTGTTCGCCGGCAGCCACTCGCGGTAGCGGCGCTCGATGTCGCCGCCGGTGTAGATCGCGGGCAGCGGCGACGGGATCCAGCCCGACTCGAGCGTGTTCGACGAGTACGCGCGCGAGCCGCACGGCTCGAGGCCGAACTCGCGGCCCGCCTCGAGCACCGCGTCGCGGATGCGGCCGTGCTCGGAGTACGGGCCCCAGATCTCGAGGCCCGGCGCTCCGGCCATGCCGTGGCGCAGCGTGCGCACCTGCTGACCCGCGATCTCGAGCTCGCCCATGTGGAAGAACCGCACCTGCTCGACCTCGTGGCCGGCGAGCTTCTCGATGATGGGCCACGCGTTCGGGCCCTGGATCTGGAAGCGGTAGAACTCGCGCGTGACGGCCTCGCCGTAGGGACGCGACGGCGAGCGGTCGTCGTAGCGGGTCTCGACGTCGTAGCCACCGGTCTCGGCGTGGAACTGCAGCCAGTTCGCCCCGGGCGCGCGGCCGACGTAGACGTACTCGTCCTCGGAGAGGTGGAAGAGGATGCCGTCGCCGATCACGCCGCCCGTCGACGAGGTCGGCACGAACTGCTTCGCCGTGTTCACCGGGAAGTTCGCGAACGAGTTGATGCCCGTGTCGGACAGCAGCTTGAGCGCATCGGGACCCGTCATGAAGAAGTTCACCATGTGGTGGGTCTGGTCGTAGAGCACCGCGGTCTCGCGCCACGCCTTCTGCTCGCGCCGCCAGTTGGTGAACTCGGCCGGAACCACCGGGTAGATGTACGTGCCCAGCTGCGAGTTGCGGAGCATCTCGACGATGCTCCCCCGTTCGTCCATCAGCTGCTGCAGATTGCTCGCCATGCCTGTCTCGACTTCCTCGTCCAGTGGTTCGTTCCGGGTGACCTGACCGCGATGCTACGTGGCGGCTATACCTACGTCCAGAGGTATTTGGTCGCCACGATTGTAGACAATTTGTTGACCATTTCGCCACGGGTATGGTTCGCTGGCCCCATGACAGACACCGCCGTCGACACCCTCCTCGTCGTGAGCGCCCACGCGGGCGACTTCGTGTGGCGGGCGGGCGGAGCGATCGCGGCCGCCGCCCTCCGCGGCGAGCGCGCGGTGGTCGCGTGCCTGTCGTACGGCGAGCGCGGCGAGTCGGCGAGCCAGTGGTTGGACGGCAAGTCGCTGGACGAGATCAAGCGCATCCGGCGCGACGAGGCCGAGGCCGCAGCATCCGCTCTCGGTGCAGAGATCGAGTTCCTCGACCTCGGGGACTACCCCCTGGTCGAGTCGCGCGACGCCGTCTCGCGCCTGGTCGATCTGTACCGGCGGGTGCAGCCCACCGTCGTGCTCACGCACACGCTTCGCGATCCCTACAACGGCGACCACCCGGCGGCGGCGCGCATGGCGCTCGAGGCCCGCGTGCTCGCTCAGGCGATCGGCGTCGCGAACTCGGACGGCAGCTACCCCGGCAAGGACGACATCATCGGCGCCCCGCCGGTGTTCTTCTTCGAGCCGCACCAGCCCGAGCAGTGCGACTTCACCCCCGACGTGCTCCTCGACATCACCGAGGCGTTCGGGCGCAAGCGCGCCGCGATGGAGTGCCTGCCCGCCCAGAAGCACATGTGGTCGTACTACACCGACCTCGCGGTCCGCCGCGGAGTGCAGCTCAAGCGCAACGCGGGCCCGAACCTCGGCCTTCCCCACGAGACCATGGGCGAGGCGTACATGCGGCACTTCCCGCAGGTCACCTCGGTGCTGTCGTGAGCGGGGTGCGTCCGTGATGAAGCCCGTCATCGTCACCGACATCGCGAGGACGGATGCTGCGACCGCCCGCGCGCTCGGATCCCACGGCGTCGCGACGGTGCACGAGGCGATGGGCCGCACGGGACTCGTGGGTCCCGGCATCCGTCCCATCCAGCACGACGTGCGCATCGCCGGGACCGCCGTCACGGTGCTGAGCCACCCCGGCGACAACCTCATGATCCACGCCGCCATCGAGCAGTGCCGCGACGGGGATCTGCTGGTCGTCGCCACGACCTCGCCGTCGAGCGACGGCGCGTTCGGCGATCTCTTCGCCACGGCCCTCACAGCCCGGGGTGTGCGGGGACTCGTCACCACGACCGGCGTCCGCGACACCGCCGACCTGCGCGAGATGGGCTTCCCGGTGTGGTCGAGCGCTGTGCACGCACAGGGCACGGTGAAGGCGACACCCGGCTCCGTCAACGTGCCGATCGTCGTCGCCGGTGCGACGGTGCGGCCGGGCGATGTGGTCATCGCCGACGACGACGGTGTGGTCGTCGTGCCGCGCGAGCGCGCCGCCGACGTCTTGTCGGCCGCCGATGCCCGCGTCGCGAAGGAGGCCGCGGACCGCGAAGCCTACGGGTCCGGCGCTGAACTGAGCCTCGACCGTAAGGGCCTGCGCCCCCTCCTCGCCGAGCTCGGCATCGAGTACGTCACGCAGGCCGAATACGAGGCGCGCGACGATGAGCGCGCCTGACCCGGTGCGCGACGGCGTCCGCTGCATGCTCATGCGCGGCGGCACGTCGAAGGGCGCGTACTTCAGCGCTTCCGACGTGCCGGACGACCCGGCCGAGCGCGACGACCTGCTGCTGCGGATCATGGGCTCGCCCGACCCCCGCCAGATCGACGGCATCGGCGGCGCGCACCCGCTCACCAGCAAGGTCGCGGTCGTCTCGCCGTCGGGCGCCGAAGGCATCGACGTCGACTACCTTTTCCTCCAGGTCGGCGTCGACACGGCGACGGTGGCCGACGCGCAGACGTGCGGCAACCTGCTCGCCGGCATCGGGCCGTTCGCCGTCGAGCGCGGCATCGTCGCGGCGACGGGTGCCCGCACGACGGTGCGCATCCGGCTCCTCAACACCGGGGACACCGCGACCGCGGTCTTCACCACGGCCGACGGCCGGCCCGACTACGACGGCGATGCCGCCATCGACGGCGTCCCGGGCACGGCATCCGCCATCGAGCTCGAGGTCGGGGGCGGCGAAGACAAGCCCCTCCTCCCGACCGGCAATCCCGCCGACGACCTGGACGGCGTCACCGCGACCCTCATCGACAACGGGATGCCGGTCGTGCTCCTGCGCGCCGACGACCTCGGCGTCGACGGCTCCGAGTCGCCCGCGGCGCTCGAGGCCGATGCCCACCTCGCCGCGCGCATCGAGCGGGTGCGGCTCGCGGCCGGTCCGCGCATGGGCCTCGGCGACGTGGCGGCGCAGACGGTGCCGAAAGTGATCCTGCTGTCGCCGCCGCGGGCGGGCGGCGCGATCTCGACCCGCGCCTTCATCCCGACGCGCGTGCACACGGCGATCGGCGTGCTGATGGCAGCATCCGTCGCCGCCGCCCTCCGGATCCCCGGCGCTGTGGGGCACGACATGGCGGGCCCGCTCGGCGACGAGGACACCGCGATCGAGCACCCGAGCGGCACCTTCCCGTCGCGCGTGCGGGTCACGCAAGACGACGGCGGCGCCTGGCGCGCGACCTCCTTCTCGCTGCGCACCGCCCGCAAGCTCTTCGACGGCACGGTCTTTCCGAGGCCGCGCCGATGAAACCCGTCAGAGAGGACGCCCCATGACCGCCGACACGTCGTTCGACGTCGCCCACCTCGCCCACGTCGAGCTGCTGACGCCCACCCCCGCCGAGAGCCGCTGGTTCTTCGAGGACCTGCTGGCGATGCGCGTCGTCGCCGAGGACGGCGACTCCGTCTACCTGCGCACGTGGGACGAGTACCAGCTCTACACGATCAAGCTGACGGCATCGGATGCTGCGGGCGTGGGTCGCACGTCGTTCCGGGCATCGTCGCCGCAGGCGCTGGAGCGGCGCGTCGCCGCGATCGAGGCGGCCGGGCTCGGCGTCGGGTGGACCGACGGCGACGTCGGCTGCGGGCCGACCTACGGGTTCACCGACCCCGACGGTCACGCGATGTCGATCTTCTACGAGGCCGAGCGGTATCAGGCCGGCGACGACGACAGGCCGGCGCTGAAGAACCAGGCCTCCCGCTTCCCCGGCCGGGGCGTCAACGCGCGCCGCCTCGACCACATCAACTACCTCGCCAAGGACGTCGAAGCGAACGGGGCGTTCCTGCGGGACGCCCTCGGCATGCGCGAGTCCGAGCGCATCCGGCTCGACACCGGCAAGTTCGCGGCGTGGTGGTTCCACTTCTCGCTGAAGTCGTACGACGTCGTCTACTCCGACGACTGGACCAAGCATGGCAACCGCCTGCACCACATCGCGTTCGCCCCCGACACGCGGGAAGACATCCTCAAGGCCGCCGACATCTTCCTCGAGAACGGCATCCACATCGAGTCGGGTCCTCACAAGCACGCCATCAACCAGACGTTCTTCCTCTACGTCTGGGAGCCCGGCGGCAACCGCATCGAGTTCGCGAACGCGGGCGCCCGCCTGCTGCTCGACCCGGATCAGCCCGTCGTGGAGTGGACCGAGGCCGAACGCCGCAAGGGCCAGGCCTGGGGCATGAAGACGATCGAGACCTTCCACACCCACGGCACCCCCGTGGTGGACTCTCCCGCCCACTGACCCGGGGCCGCCCTGGGGCGAAGGGCACCCGGCCGGGCAGGGTCAGCGCCAGACGTCGGCGGCGATGTCGACGACCTCGCGCACCTTGGCCCACTGCTCGTCCTCGGTGAGGACGTTGCCCTCCTCGGTCGAGGCGAAGCCGCACTGGGGGCTCAGGGCCAGCTGCTCGAGGGGGGCGAACGCCGCCGCCTCGTCGATGCGGTGCTTCACAGCATCCACGTTCTCCAGCTCGCCGCTCTTCGACGTGATGAGCCCGAGCACGACCGTCTTGTCGCCCTCCGGCAGGAACCGCAGCGGCTCGAAGCCGCCGGCGCGCTCGCTGTCGTACTCGAGGAAGTAGCCGTCGTACGCGGTGTTGCCGAGCAGCTGCTCGGCGACCGGCTCGTACCCGCCCGACGAGATCCACGTCGAGCGGAAGTTGCCGCGGCACACGTGCGTGGTGATCGTGAGGTCGTCGGGCTTGCCGTCGAGGATGCGGTTCAAGATGCCGGAGTAGCGCTCGGCGATGCCGTCGGTCTCGATGCCGCGCTCGCGCGCCTTCTCGAGCTCGACCTCGGAGCAGAGGTACGCCCATGCGGTGTCGTCGAACTGCAGGTAGCGGGCACCGGCGTCGTAGAACGCGGCGACGGCGTCACGGTACGCCTGCACGAGGTCGTCGACGATGTCGTCGCGGCCGTCATAGCCCGAGCCATCGAGGTGCCCCGGCTCGAGGCGGAAGTCGAGCACGGTGGGTGCCGGGATGCTGAACTTCGGCACCGCGCCGGTGGTGCGCTCGAGCAGGCTCTTGAGGGAGCGGAAGTGGTCGAGGAACGGGTGGGTGTCGCTGAAGCCGATCTTGCCCGAGATCTCGATGCCGCGCGGTTTGGTCTGCACGCCCTGGAACTGGATGCCGTGGTCGAGCTCCACGATCTCGACGCCGTCGAGCAGGCCGAAGAAGTCGAAGTGCCACCACGAGCGGCGGAACTCACCGTCCGTCGCGAGCTTCAGGCCGGCATCGGCCTCGCGCACGACGAGTTCGGCGATCGCCGTCTCCTCTGCGACGCGCAGCGCATCGGCGTCGATCTGGCCGGAGGCGAACCTGCGGCGGGCCTCGGCGAGCTCAGCGGGACGAAGGAAGCTGCCGACGATGTCGGCGCGGAACGGCGGTGTTGACACCCTCGCGAGCGTACCGGATGCCTTCCGCCATAGGTACTCGCCCGTCACCCGGCGTCATCACCGCCCACCCCGTGAGACGACAGCGCACGGACGAGCCCCCGGGAAGATCCCACCGTCTCCTCCGCCGACTGTCGTGTCACCGAGAGAAGAGGGCGCGGGTCAGAACACGTACTCCATGAGGTCGGTCCCCAGGATGCGGAACGCCTCGTGCGCCCGCAGCCGGTGCGAGATCGACAGGTCGTCGAAGCACACGATGAGCGCGTACGACACTCCGGCGCGGGGGCCCGCCAGCACACCCGCCTCGACACGGATGCCCGCATCCCGGCCGGTCTTGTTGATGAAGAGCAGCCCGTGCTCGTCGTTCTCGTGCGAGAACGGGTCGAGCCCGGTGGCGGATGCCACGAGCGACAGGTCATGGTTGAGACTCAGCCACTCCGCGACCTGGGCGCTCACGCTCGGCGAGACGACCTGCGAGTTCACCAGCGCCGCGAACACCTCGGCGAGCTCGCGCGCGGAGCCGAGGGCGAAGTGCGGGGCGTCATCGGGCCCGCGCTCGTCGCGGAACCGGTCGAGCAGCGCCGATCGGGCGAGCCCGAGATCCTCGATGCGGGCGCGCACGGCGGGCAGGCCCACACGGCGCAGCAGCGCGTTGGCGGCGAGCGCGTCGCCGGTCGACGCGGTGAGCACGGCGAGGTCGACGAGCGGCAGCGCAGGCGCCTTGAGGTGCTGCCACACTCCCCCGACCCCGACGGGCTCGATGTGCGCGCGATCGATGATCTCGAGCGGCTCGAGGCGCCCCGACTCGAACGCGGCCGCGACCTCGATGAGCAGCGGCACGACGCCGAGCCCGGCGACGGGCAGCGTCACGAAGTCGTCGCCCGACAGGACGGACGTCCCGCGGTCGAGGTCGGTGATGCGCACCGAGATCTTGGCCCCGGATGCGGCGAGATCGTCGAGCGCCTTCAGCGTCGACGTGAACGAACGACGACCGGCCGCTGCCCTCTTCGGCAGCCGCCGACCGGTGCTCCGTCGCGCCCCCCGCAGCGACTCGGCATCCTTTCTGGGCTCCATGCCCACGGAGTTTCCCTCCCCTTGACGTTGTTGCGGGGTGATCGGGCCGCACGCGGCCCGGCCGTCACCAGATGGTGACGCGCTGATCCTCGTCGAGCCAGAGAGCATCCGACTCGCTCACACCGAACGCATCGTAGAACGCGTCGATGTTGCGCACGATCTGGTTGCACCGGAACTCGTTGGGCGAGTGCGGGTCGATCGTGAGCAGACGGATGGTCTCAGCATCCCGTCCCTTCTGCTGCCAGATCTGTCCCCAGCTCAGCAGCAGTCGCTGGATGCCCGTGAAGCCGTCGAGCTCCGGGGCTTCGGCATCGCCCAGCGACAGGGCGTAGGCCTTGATCGCGATGCCGAGTCCGCCCAGGTCGCCGATGTTCTCGCCGATGGTGAGCGCGCCGTTGACGTTGTTGTCGTCGGCGAGCCCCTGCGGCACGAGGGCGTCGTACTGGGCGATGAGGTTCTTGGTGCGCTCCTCGAAGGCGGCGCGGTCGTCGTCGGTCCACCAGTCGCGCAGCGACCCGTCGCCGTCGAAGCGGCTGCCCTGGTCGTCGAAGCCGTGGCCGATCTCGTGGCCGATGACCGCGCCGATGCCGCCGTAGTTGGCGGCGGCGTCGCGCTCGACGTCGAAGAACGGGTACTGCAGGATCGCCGCCGGGAACACGATCTCGTTCATCAGCGGGTTGTAGTACGCGTTGACGGTCTGCGGTGTCATGAACCACTCGTCGCGGTCGATCGGCTGGCCGACCTTGGCGAGCTGGCGGTCGTGCTCCCACACGTGGGCGCGGCGGACGTTGCCGATGAGGTCGTCGCTCGCGATCTCGAGGGTGGAGTAGTCCTTCCACTTCACCGGGTACCCGATCTTCGGGGTGAACGCGTCGAGCTTCGCGAGCGCGCGCTCACGGGTCTCGGGGCTCATCCACTCGAGCTCGGCGATCGACTGGCGGTACGCCTCGATGAGGTTGGCCACCAGCTCGTCCATCGCCTCCTTGGCGGCGGGCGGGAAGTGGCGCTCGACGTAGACACGGCCGATGGCCTCGCCCAGGGCGGCCTCGGTGAGGCTGACGCCGCGCTTCCAGCGCTCGCGGTTGACCGGGACGCCCGTCAGCTGCGTGCCGTAGAACCCGAAGTTCTCGGCCACGAACTCCTCCGACAGGAACGGGGCGCCGGAGTGCACGACGGCGAAGCGCAGCCACGCCTTCCAGTCCTCGAGACGGTCCTCGACGAGCAGGGCGCCGAGGCCCTCGAAGAAGCTCGGCTGGTAGACGTTGATCTCGGTGAACGCGTCGGCGTGGTCGGGGGCCGCGCCCTCGCGCCACGGCGTCAGGTCGACGCCGACGAGCTCCTGGACCTCGTCCCACGTCTTGAGGTTGTACGTCTTGACCGCGTCGCGGCTCGAGACGTTGTCCCAGTGGTGGGTGGCGAGTTCCGTCTCGATCGCGACGATGCGATCTGCGGATGCCTCGGCCTCGGCCACGCCCGCGAGCTCGAGGATGCGCTGCACGTGGGTGCGGAACGCGATGCGCGTCTCCTGGAAGTTGTCGAGGCGGTAGTAGCTCTCATCCGGCAGCGACAGGCCGCCCTGGATGAAGAACGGGACGTAGCGCTCGGGGTTGCCCGGATCCGGCTCGAAGTAGAGGTGGATCAGCGCGGCGATGCCGTCGCGCTCGAACTCGCCGATCGTGCGCAGGAAACCGGGGATGTCTTTGATCGCCTCGACCCGGGCCAGCGAGTCCGCGAGAGGCGCGGCACCCTGCGCCTCGATGCGCTCGGTGTCCATGAAGCTCGTGTAGAGGTCGCCGATCTTGCGGGCTTCGGTGCCGGGCTCGGCCTGCTGCGACTCCTCGATGATCGCGTGCACGTCCTTCTCGGCCTGCTCCGCGATGAGGTGGAACGAGCCCCACCGTGCCTTGTCCTCCGGGATCTCGGTCCGGTCGAGCCAGCTTCCGTTGACGTGGCGGAACAGGTCGTCCTGGGGGCGGATCTCGGCGCTGAGTTCCTCGAGCGCGAGACCGGAGCGGGGGGCATCGGTCATGCGTTCCAGGGTAGTCGCCCGAAGCCTGGACAACTCTCGGGAGCGACCGGATCGCCGCTCGTGACGACATTGTGATGAACCTGCTCACTCCTCAATCGAGGAGCGTTGCCGAGCTGCGGATCCGACGGCGGGGATCGGCCCGCGTCTCGGCTCTCGTCCTCATCTGAGGAGCGATGGATGCTGCGCCCCGGCGTCGGCGCCCGGTCCTAGGCTTCTGGGGTGACGACCGACACCCTGAACCGCGACATCCTGCGGCTCGCGGTGCCGGCGCTCGGCGCCCTGATCGCCGAGCCGCTGTTCCTCATCGTCGACTCGGCGCTCGTCGGCCACCTCGGCGTCGAGCCGCTCGCGGGGCTCGGCATCGCGTCCGCCGTGCTGCAGACGATCGTCGGGCTCATGGTGTTCCTCGCCTATTCGACGACGCCCGCCGTCGCGCGCCGGTTCGGCGCCGGCGACCCGTCTCGTGCGGTGTCGGTCGGCATCGACGGCATCTGGCTCGCGCTCGGCATCGGAGCGGTGCTCGCGCTCGTCGGCTACGTCGCGACGCCGCTGCTCGTCGGCCTGTTCGGCGCGACGCCCGAGGTCGCCCAGCAGGCCGAGATCTACCTCGGCATCTCGATGTGGGGCCTTCCCGCGATGCTCGTCGTGTTCGCCGCGACCGGTCTTCTGCGGGGCATGCAGGACACCGTCACGCCACTGTGGATCGCCGGACTCGGCTTCGCCGCGAATGCCCTGCTCAACTGGCTCTTCATCTACGGCTTCGGCTGGGGCATCGCGGGCTCCGCGATCGGCACCGTCGTCGCGCAGTGGGGCATGGTCGCCGCCTACGCGGTCGTCGTCGGGCGGCTCGCGCGCAGGCACGAGGCATCCATCCGCCCTCAGCGCGAGGGTGTGCGCGGCTCCGCACGTTCCGGCGGCTGGCTGTTCCTGCGCACCGTGTCGCTGCGGTTCGCACTGCTGGCGACGGTCGCCGTCGCGACCGGGCTCGGCACGGTCGAGCTCGCCGGCTGGCAGGTCGCCTTCACGATCTTCTCGACGGCCGCCTTCGCGCTCGACGCGCTCGCGATCGCCGCGCAGGCGCTCATCGGCAAGGGCCTCGGTGCCGAAGACAGGCCTCTCGTCCGCCGCGTGCTCGGCCGCACCGTCGCGTGGGGCGCGTGGTTCGGGGTGATCACGGGTGCGATCATCGGGGCGCTGTCGGGCGTCATCGGGCTGGCCTTCACCGGCGACGCCGGCATCGCCACCCTCGTCCAGCCCGCGCTCATCGTGCTCGCGATCGCCCAGCCGGTGTGCGGAGTCGTGTTCGTGCTCGACGGCGTGCTCATCGGCGCCGGTGACGCGAAGTACCTCGCGATCGTCGGGGTGCTGAACCTCGTGCCCTTCGTCCCCGCGCTCGCGCTCGTCGCGTGGCTGCATCCCGTCGGGGCGGCCGGGCTCGCGTGGCTCGCCGTCGCGTTCTTCGGCGTCTACATGCTCGCCCGGCTCGCCACCCTCGGCTGGCGCGTGCGCGGTTCGGCCTGGCTGTCCGTCGAGGCCTGACGACGGGTTCCGCGCACCGAGGTATCACCCCCGCTGCCGACGGCTCCTGAGTCACATGGCGTCCATCCGCGGCCGCCGGAAGGAGCCTCCTGTGTCCGGCACCGGAACATTCGCGTTCACCGTCCACCCTCGTGCGCGTCTGCGCGAGGACCTCGCCCGCGCATGGCGGCCGCTCGGACTGGTGCCGGAGTCCGCCTACGACGCCGCCCTGCGGCGTCTGCCGCTGCCGCCGATCACGATGGCCGGCGTGCAGATCGGCGGCGAGCGCGTCGGTCACGTCGTACTGGTTCCCTTCGGCGCACGCCATCTGCTCTCCGACATCGAGGGCGGCCGGCGGCGCGTGACCCGCGCGGTCGACCGCGGCGCCGCGCTCGGCGCAGACGTCGTGGGACTCGGCGCTCTCACCGCGACGGTGACGGCCGGCGGAGCCACCCTGCGCGGACGCTCCGACATCGGGGTGACGAACGGCAACGCGTTCACGGCGGCGATCGTCGAGGACCAGATCCGGATGCTGCTCCTCCACGTCTCGGCGCGTGTCAGACGTCCGCACATCGCGATCGTGGGCGCCAGCGGCAGCGTGGGCAGCGCGGTCACCAAGCTGCTCGCCCGCGACCCCGCGGAGGCACGGCTGACGCTGATCGCCCGCACCGCACCGCGCCTGGAGGCGCTCGCGGCGTCGGTCGCCGGCGACGTCGACGTGACGGTCGCGCTGTCGATCGATGCCGTGCAGGGCGCCGACCTGGTCGTGCTCCTCACGGCCTCGGCCGACACGATCCTCGGCCCCGACCACCTCGCACCCGGCGCGATCGTGCTCGACGCGACCCAGCCGCGCAACACGTCGCCCGCCCTCGCCACCGCGCGGCCCGACGTGCTCGTCGTCGACGGCGGCATCGTCTCGATCCCGAGCCTGCGGCTCACGGGTGGCGAGATCGGCCTGCCCGACGGCCGCTCCTACGCCTGCTTCGCCGAGACGGCGATCCTCGCCCTCACCGGCCACCGCGGCCACTTCTCGATCGGCAACCCCACCCTTGAGCAGATCGACGACATCCGCGCTCGGGCTGGCGAGCTCTCACACCTCGGCTTCCGCGTGGCCGCCCCGACGAGCTTCGGCGCACCGGTGGTGCTCGAGCGAGGCGCGACGGTGATCGCATGACCCGCGTGGTGCTGCTGGGCGGGGGCTACGTCACCCTCCACGCCTACGCGACCCTGGCGCGCCGGGCCGGGCGACGACTGCGGCGAGGCGACGTCGAAATCGTGGTCATCTCGGCCGACACCGCGCACCGCTTCCACGGCTTCACCGGCGAACTGCTGGCGGGGATGATCGACCGCGACCGCGTGGCCACGCCGCTGGCCGAGGCCATGCCGCACGCGCGCATCATCGAGGGCCGCGCGGTGCGCATCGACGCCGCGGGCCGGTCGGTGTCGTACCGACGCCACGACGAGGGCGACGTCCAGACGCTGGCCTACGACCACCTCGTCGTCGGCACCGGAGCGAGGGAGCCGGTCGCCGAGGTCCCCGGGCTCGCCGAGCACGGCTACGCCCTTCGGGGCCCGGACGAGATCGCCGACCTCGCGGACCACCTCGCGACTGTGCCCGGATCGCCGGTCGTCGTCGCCGGCGGCGGGATCGCGGGCGCCGAGCTCGCGGCGGCCATCGCCGATCGCGGACACCCCGTCACCCTCGTGCACTCCCGCGCTCGCCTCGTCGGCGAGTGGTCCGATCAGCCACGACTGGCGGCCCGCGCCGCGCGGGAACTCGAACGACTCGGGGTACGGGTGGTGACCGGCGTTCGGCTCACCGAGGTCACACCTACCGCGGCGCAGTTCTCCGACGGGTCGTCGCTCGCGACGGCGACGGTCGTCGCCACGACCGGCCAGCGTCCCGTGCGCATCCCTGGGCTCGACCCGTGGCGCGACGAACGCGGTCGCCTGCGCACGCAGCCGACGCTCGCGGTCCGGTACGGCGTGTGGGCGGCGGGCGACGGCGCGCGGGTCGAGCATCCGGTCACGGGCGAGCCCGTGCCCGCCAA
The DNA here is from genome assembly GCF_053345975.1 of Microbacterium sp. C23T. Taxonomy (NCBI): domain Bacteria; kingdom Bacillati; phylum Actinomycetota; class Actinomycetes; order Micrococcales; family Microbacteriaceae; genus Microbacterium; species Microbacterium sp. C23T. Next base: position 131,133 of record NZ_JBKFBD010000006.1, read on the forward strand.
CGCGCTGTGGGCGATGAAAGGCGGCGACCACATCGGCCGCGCGATCGCAGGGCGACTGCGCGGACGGACGGCGGGGCGCTTCACCTACCGAGGGCTCGGGCGCGCGGCCTCGTTCGGCTTCGGTCGCGGCATCTCGGAGCTGTACGGGGTGCCGTTCACCGGAACACTCGCGTGGATCCTGCGCCTCGGATTCTTCCTCCGCTTCATGCCGTCGCGTTCGCGGGCGGCGGGCGTCGTGGCGGACCTCTCACGCTTCGCGTTCACGCCGCGTCGGCGCGCCGCGAGGACCCCTCCTCAGGCCGTCTCCGGAATGAGGACGTCTGCCGCCTGAGCGTTTCGGCTCGCAAGCTCGCTCAACGACCGGTGGACGCCCAGCGGCGGCACCACTCGTACATGACGACGGCCGCGGCGGCACTGGCGTTGATCGAGCGGGTCGAGCCGTACTGCTCGATCTGGACGGTTCCGGATGCTGCCGCCAGCGCCTCCGGCGACAGCCCGGGTCCTTCCTGGCCGAACAGCAGCACGCACGCCTCGGGCAGGTCGGCGGCCGGCAGTGGCAGCGACCCCTCGACGTTGTCGATCGCGATGACGGGCAGGGACGCGGCATCCGCCCACGCGGTGAACGCCTCGACGGTCTCGTGATGGCGCACGTGCTGGTAGCGGTCGGTCACCATGGCTCCGCGGCGGTTCCAGCGGCGCTTGCCGATGATGTGCACCTCGGCGGCGAGGAACGCGTTGGCGCTGCGCACGATCGAGCCGATGTTCATGTCGTGCTGCCAGTTCTCGATCGCCACGTGGAACGCATGGCGGCGCGTGTCGAGGTCGGCGACGATGGCGTCCATCGTCCAGTACCGGTAGGGGTCGACGACGTTTCGGGCGTCGCCGTTCGCGAGCAGCTCGCGGTCGTACCGCGGATCGTCGGGCCACGAGTCCGGACCACCCGGCCACGGCCCCACGCCGACCGGCAGCGTCGGCTCGGCGGGCTCGGCGGCGCTCGGGTCGGGCGGGTTCACCGGCCCAGGCTATCCGCCGCGGCGCGCACCCGGCGATCGGGCGATCAGGCGTGCGGTGCCTGGTGCCACTGGCTGCGGCGCGTGTCCGCGAGCGACGCCCGCCACGCGCGGTGGCTCCGGCGCGAGCCCCGGCACTCCCGCATGCCTTCCATCGCGCGATGGATCGCCGCGACCAACTTCGTCGTCATCTGCACCGCCTCCTCTCCGGATATGTCGAGTCAGGCATATCGCCGATCGCCCCCGCAACGACCGGGGGTTGACAGGCCGTCACCGACGTGCCGGGGGCGTCCCACGCGGCGTGTCGGCGGCCGATGTCCTCACATTGCGGTGTTCGACTCGACTGGGAAAGCGCACGCCGGTAATACTGGAAAAGACCGTACGACCGGGGGGCCAGTTGTTCGACGACGAGAAGCGTCAGCGCGCCATCGAAGCACTAGGGGTTCTCGACACCCCTCCGGATGAACGCGTCGACCGCGTCGCCCGGCTCGCCCAGGAGATGTTCGGCGTCCCTATGGTGAGCGTCACGCTCATGGACGGCGGCCGGCAGTTCCGCAAAGCCCAGATCGGCCTCGGCGGACACGAGGCTCCACGCGCCGACTCCTTCTGCGACCTCACGATCCGGCAGGAGGGCACGCTGGTGATCGAGGATGCCGCCACCGACGACGCCTTCGCCGAGAACCCGTTCGTGGTCGGCGACCCGCACCTGCGCTTCTACGCCGGGCACCCGCTGCGTGCGCCGGGCGGGGAGCAGGTCGGCACACTCTGCATCGTCGACACCCAGCCGCGCACCCTCGACGATCGCGGCAGAGAGCTGCTGCGCGAGCTCGCCCTGTGGGTGCAGGCCGAGATCATGGACGCGGACGAACTGGACTACGCGTCCGTCGTCCAGCGGTCGATGCTCCCCTCGCGCACGCCGGAGGTAGCGGGCTACACGCTCGCCGCTGCGGCGGCCCCCGCAGGTCACCTCCTCGGCGACGTGTACGACTGGCAGGTCGTGGACGGGCGGCTGCGGGTCACCCTCGCCGACGTCATGGGCAAGGGCGCCGGACCTGCGATCATCGCCTCCGCTGTGCGGGCTTCGCTGCGCACCGCCCCGCAGCGCCCGCTCACCCAGGCCGTGAGCGAGATCGACCGCATGCTCGAGGACGACATCGGCGGGTCGAACATCTTCGTGACCGCCGTCGCCGCCGACATCGACATCGCGTCCGGCACGATGGCCTTCATCGACGCGGGACACAGCCTCGCGTTCGTGCTGCGCGCCGGAGGGACGTGGGAGCCGCTGAGGTCGACGGGCCTGCCGCTCGGCATGGGATTCGACGAGACCCGCACGGCTTCGGCGACGCGGCTCGATCCGGGTGACGTATTCATGATCTGCAGCGACGGGCTGCTCGACGTGCTCGACACCGACGACCCGTTCGGTCACGTGCACGACACGCTGCGCACCCTCGGCCCCGCCGGGGCCGTGCAGGAGGCGACGGCCCTCGCGGCGCGGCGCGGCGCGCCCGACGACGTCACGGTGCTCGTCGTGAGGAGGGACGCGTGACCGCACGCTTCGTCTGGATCCGCATCCTGGCGCTGCTGTCGGTGCTGCTCGGCGTTAACTACATCGTCTGGCGCTGGCTCGACTCGGTGAACTGGGCGGCGTGGTGGATCGCGGTGCCGCTGGTGATCGCCGAGACCTACAGCCTCATCGACACCTTCCTGTTCTCGGCGACGATGTGGCGCGCCCGCGAGCGGCCGGCCCCGACCTCGCCTCCCGAGGGCACGGTCGACGTGCTCATCACGACCTACAACGAGCCCGTCGACATGGTCATCGCGACCGCCCGGGCCGCCAAGTCCATCGCCTATCCGCACGAGACGTGGATCCTCGACGACGGTGCGCGACCCGACATGGCCGCCGCGGCCCGGCGGCTCGGTGTCGGCTACATCACGCGCTCCGCCGACTGGGCCGGCAAGCCGCGGCATGCGAAGGCCGGCAACCTCAACAACGCGCTCTTCCAGACGGAGGGCGAGTTCCTCCTGATCCTCGACGCCGACCAGGTGCCCGATCCGCTCATCCTCCACCGCACTCTGGGCTACTTCGCCGACGACCCCGGGGTCGCCCTCGTCCAGACCCCGCAGTGGTTCGTCAACGTCGACGACGCGGATCCGCTCGGCAGTCAGGCGCCGCTGTTCTACGGCCCCATCCAGCAGGGGAAGGACGGCTGGAACGCGGCGTTCTTCTGCGGCTCGAACGCGGTGCTGCGCCGCGACGCGCTCATGCAGCTGGGCATCGTCGGGTACGTCCGCAGCCTCGAGCAGTCGACAGCGCGCACGCTGAAGGCCTCCGAATCACTGCTCGCGCATGCGGCACGCGACCGCGAGGCCGACCCCGCGGTGCGTCAGCAGCTGCGGGTGCTGCGCGGCGAGGTCGCGCAAGCCCGAGCCCGGCTCGACGAGGGTGACCCGATCGCGGACGTGACCTACCGCGTGCAGTCCGCCGTCGACACGGCCTCGCGCGAGCTGGTCCGCGGCGACCTGTCGCGCGTGCGGGCCGACCTCGCGTCGATCGGCGAGCTGCCGGTGCAGCGAGACGTCGAGATCGACGCGATCGTCATCGACGACGCGGGCCTGGACGCCCTCGCCGCGCGCGAGCTGTCGCCGCTCGGAGCCATCGACTCGGTGTCGGCCCTGCTCGAGGCGCTGCGGGTGGACCGCCCCGACGAGGCGCAGCCTGTGCAGCCGATGGCCACGATCTCGGTCACCGAAGACATGGCGACCGCGATGCAGCTGCACTCGCTCGGCTGGAAGAGCGTCTACCACCACGAGATCCTGGCGCACGGGCTCGCTCCGGAGGACCTCCGCACGATGCTCACGCAGCGCCTGCGCTGGGCGCAGGGCACCCTTCAGGTGATGCTGCGGGACAACCCGCTCGTGAAGAGGGGCCTGTCGGCCGGCCAGCGGCTGATGTATTTCGCGACGATGTGGAGCTACCTGTCGGGCTTCACCGCGATCATCTACCTCGCTGCGCCCGTGATCTACCTCGTCTTCGGCGTCATGCCCGTCACCGCGTGGAGCGTCGACTTCTTCGCGCGCTTCCTGCCGTACTTCATCATCAACCAGATCCTGTTCCTCGTCGTCGCGAAGGGGATCAAGACGTGGCGCGGCCAGCAGTACGCGCTGGCGCTCTTCCCGGTGTGGATCAAGGCCTGCACGTCGGCGTTCTCGAACGTGGTGCTGAAGCGCCCGCTCGGCTTCGCCGTGACGAAGAAGGACGGCCGCGACGAGTCCGGCCCGCCGTGGCGCGAGATCTGGCCCCAGCTGACGGCCATCGTCGTGCTCGTGTTCGCGCTGGCGATCGGCCTCTCACGCCTGGCGGTCGGAACGGCCGACGGCACGGGCACCCTCGTCAACACCGTCTGGGTGATCTATGACCTGGCGGTGCTGAGCGTCATCATCCAGGCAGCCCTGTACAGCGGGCCCGCGCGGCCCGCGCCCGAGCCCGAGGAGGCAGCGTGAATCTGATCGTGACACCCGGCGAGGCGTTCGCCGTCGTGCGACCGGAGGGGCGCCTCACTGCGACCTCGGTCCCGCGACTCAAGAAGGCCGTCGACGACCTCGTCGGCGACGGCAGCACGCGCATCGTGGTGGATCTCTCGGGAACCGAGTTCGTCGACTCGTCCGGACTCGGCGCGCTGATCGGCGGCCTCAAGTCAGCCCGGCTCGCCGGCGGCGACCTGCGCATCGCCGCCGCCACCGAGCCGGTGCGGCGGGTGCTCAAGCTCACCAACCTCGACCGCGTGCTGCGCGATCACCCGACGCCGGAGTCGGCGTTCGATGGCGACTGAGCCGACCCTCCGCCTCGAAGGCGTGGCCGACGACGCGCTCGTCGACCGCGTGCACGATGCCCTCGACGAGCTCCTCCGCCGCTTCCCGGACGTCGGCGACGAGGACGCGATGCTGTTCCGCCTCGCGGTCAGCGAGGTCGCCACGAACATCGCCGCGCACGCGCTGGCGCGCGAGCCCGTCCGCGTGACGGTCGAGCTCGACGCCGACACCGACGCGCTCTCGGCCGTCTTCACCGACACGGCCGAGCCTGCCCTCATCGACCTCGGCTCGGTCTCGATGCCGGGGGCCGACGCCGAGTCCGGGCGAGGGCTCGCGATCGCCCTCGCCACCCTCGACGAACTCGTCCACGAGACCGAGCGCGGCAACATCTGGCGGCTGCGCCGCCTGCGCCACGACGACTGACCTGCTCCGCCACCGCGAGAAGCAGCATCCGTGCGCGTTCGCGGACTTTTCGGTGCGCCGAAAACAGGGTACGTTTTCGGTATGCCGAAAACTGCCGAGGACGTCAGCACGCCGACGCCGCTCCTGAGCCGGCGCCTGTCGATGCCGCGCCTCGCGTGGCTGATCGGCCCGGCGCTCGTCGCGGGGGTCGCATACCTCGACCCCGGCAACGTCGCGAGCAACATGACGGCGGGCGCCCGGTACGGGTACCTGCTGGTGTGGGTCGTGGTGCTCGGCAATGTGATGGCCTGGCTCATCCAGTACCTGTCGGCCAAGCTCGGCATCGTCACCGGCCGCAGCCTGCCCGAGACCCTCGGCCGACGCATCGGCAACCGCTGGGGCCGCCGCGCGTACTGGCTGCAGGCCGAGCTCGTCGCGATGGCGACCGACATCGCCGAGGTGATCGGCGGGGCCGTCGCGCTCAACCTCCTGTTCGGCGTCCCGCTCCTGTGGGGCGGCGCGATCACCGGCGCGGTGTCGATCGCGCTCCTGCTCATCCAGTCGAGGCGGGGTCCGCGAACGTTCGAGTTCGTGGTGATCGGCCTGCTCGCCATCATCGCGATCGGCTTCTCGTTCGGCGTGTTCGTCGCCCCGCCCGACGGCGCGAGCGTGGTGGCAGGCCTCGTGCCCCGCTTCGAGGGCACCGACTCGGTGCTGCTGGCGGCCTCGATCCTCGGCGCCACGATCATGCCGCACGCCATCTACGCGCACAGCGCCCTGGCCCGTGACCGCTTCGCCCCGGCACCGGCGACGGCCGGCGCGGCCCTCGGCGGCGACCGACTGATGCCGCGCGGCTCCCGCGCTGCCGACGCCCCGATCGGCGCCCCGGCAGACCCGACGCTGGCCGAGCTGCGCGGCATCCCCACCCGCCGCCTGCTGCGCGCGACGAAGTGGGACGTCACGATCGCGATGCTCATCGCGGGCACGGTGAACCTCTGCATCCTGCTGCTCGCGGCGGCGAATCTGGCCGGCGTCCCGGGCACCGACTCGCTCGAGGGGGCGTACGCCGCGCTGTACGCCGGGCTCGGGCCGCTCGTCGCGACGCTGTTCGCCGTCGGGCTGCTCGCCAGCGGCCTCGCCAGCACGTCGGTCGGCGCGTACGCCGGCGCCGAGATCATGCACGGCCTCCTGCACATCCGCGTGCCGCTGCTCGCCCGCCGGCTGGTCACGCTGATCCCGGCACTCGTGATCCTCGCGATCGGCTTCGACCCGACCGTCGCGCTCGTTCTGAGCCAGGTCGTGCTGTCATTCGGCATCCCGTTCGCGCTCATCCCGCTGGTCGCGCTCACCGCGAACCGCGAGGTTCTCGGCGGGTACCGCAACCGCGTGTGGACGACGATCGCGGGGATCGCAGCATCCGTGTTCCTCATCGCCCTCAACGGCGTGCTGCTGTACCTGGTGCTGACGGGCGCGTGAGAGGCCGGCCGGTACCCTGAAACCGTGGCCTCCCCTGCGATCGACGACTACCTGAAGACGATCTACCACCACACCGAGTGGCAGGACGACCGCATCACGCCGTCGCAGCTGGCCGCCGAGCTCGGCCTCGCGCCGTCGAGCGTCACCGAGATGGTGCAGAAGCTCGCCGCCCAGGGTCTCGTCACGCATCGCCCGTACGGTCCGATCGCGCTGTCGGAGGAGGGCGAGCGCCGCGCGGCGGCGATCATCCGTCGTCACCGCCTGATCGAGACGTGGCTCGTCAGCGAGTTCGGCTACGCGTGGGACGAGGTGCACGACGAGGCCGAGGTACTCGAGCACGCGATCAGCGACCGGCTGCTCGAGGGCATCGACGAGCGGCTCGGGCGCCCCCGCTTCGACCCGCACGGCGACGCGATCCCGGATGCTGCGGGCCACGTCCACCGCGAACCCTTCGTGCTGCTCGCCGCGGCGCCGGTCGGACACGTGGGCCGTGTGCTGCGCGTGAGCGACCGCGACCCCGAACTGCTCCGGGCCGTCGAGTCGGCCGGCGTGGCCGTCGGCACGACCGTGACGGTGACGGATGCTGCCGCCCTCCGCATCGGCACCGCTGCGGTGTCTCTTCCCGACGCCGCGGCCGACGCCGTCTGGCTCAGCGCCTGACCCGCTTCCCCTTCCTCGAGTCGCCACAACACGCGGGTGTCGAACCCGGCCCACGGCGTGTCGTGGCGACTCGGGAGAAGCCCGGACCGGGTGCGGGCAAGTCAGAAGAAGATCACGCCCGCGAGGTAGCTGACGCCCATCGTGCCGAGGCCGACGGCGAGGCTGCGGATGAGCATGCGCAGCGCCGACAGGCGGCCGACGCCCGCCGCCACCAGCGAGGTCAGCGCGAGCGACACGACGACGGCGACGATGATCGCCCACGTCTCGATCGCGACGGGGGCGTAGTAGGTGATGAGCACGGGGATCGCCGCGCCGATCATGAAGGCGATGGCGGTCTCGAGCCCGGCCCACCAGGGCGCCGAGCGGTGCGTGATCTCCTCGAGCCCATGCTCCGCGTCGAGCTGGGCGCCGAGCGCGTCGCGCGCCGTGAGTTGCTGCGCGACCTCGAGCGCGAGGTCCGGCGCGAGCCCGCGCGACTCCCAGTGGGCCGCGAGCGTCGCGAGCTCCCCCGCCGGGTCCCGCTGGAGCTCCTCCTGCTCGCGCGCGGCGATCCCGAGCTCGGACTCGCGCTCAGCCGCGACCTCGGCCCACTTCGCTCCGCCGGCGCTCAGTCCGCCGGCGATCATCGCGGCGATCGCGGTGAACAGCAGCAGGCGGTCGCCGGCGCCGGCACCCGCGAAACCCTGAAGCAGACCCGCGGTCGCGATGATCCCGTCGTTCGCGTCGATCGCCCACGAGGTCTCGCGCACGCGCGCGACGAAGCGCGCCCACAGCGACGGGGCGACCTCGGCCATGCGACCTCCCGCGGTCAGTCTGACAGCCGGGGTCGCGGCATCCGTGTCCCGACACAGAATCGGAGATCCACGACGACGCGCCGGGGGTGGATGCTGCGCGCCCGCGTGTCGCGCAGAACCTCCGATGCTGTGCGCGCCGGGTCAGCGGCGCGCCGCCACCTCGAACGGCCAGCGCACGCCCGTGGCGGTCTCGGCGACGTCCCAGAGGCGCGCGGCCACGACGGGATCGCGCGTGATCTTCGAGGCGGTCTGCTTGCGGGGCTCGCCGCGCGAACCGGTGCGCGGACCCCAGAACTCGCCGCCCTCGATGTCGGGGTCGGTCAGTGCCCGCACGAGCGGCCAGGCGCCGTGCTCCTTCGACTGCGTCATGGCCGCCTGCAGGTTGTCGCGGAACCGCTTGGCGCGCGACGGCTCGTTGACGCCGACAATGCCGGGCGTGCGGCCGCCGGTCGAGTAGCCCGGGTGGGCGACGACGCTCGCGACCGGGATGCCGGCCGCGCGCAGTCGCCGGTCGGCCTCGAAGCCGAGCGCCGTCGTCGCGACCTTCGACTGCACGTACGCGCGCCAGGCCGAGTAGTCGTCGACGAGCTGCGGGTCGACCGGGTCGTAAGGCGTGAGGGAGGTCGACATGCTCCCCACCCACACCATGCGCCCGTGAGCGTCGGCGAGGGCCGGCAGGAGCTCTCCGGCGAGCGCGTAGTGGCCGAGGGCGTTGGTCGCGAACACGACCTCGTGCCCGTCGATCGTGGTCTCGCGCGACTTCGGTGCGTGGACGATGCCGGCGTTGAGCAGCACGCCGTCGAGGGGGCCCTTGCCGCGCACGCTCGCGGCGGCCGAGCGCACCGACGCGAGGTTCGAGGTGTCGAGGATGAGCGGCTCGGTCGCGTCGGGTGCAGCCTCCGGCACCCGGCGGCGGATCGCCGCGCGCGCGGCCGACAGCCGGTTCGGATGGCGCGCCGACATGAGCACGTGCGCGCCGGCGCGTACGAGCTGCTCGGAGGCGAAGTAACCGAGGCCGGCATTGGATCCGGTCACGAGGTACACGCGTCCGGAAAGGTCTGGGAGGGTCCGGGGGTCCCACGTCACGGGAACGACCCTACGCCTGCCCGCCGCCTAGTCTGGACGCATGCGGACCCGCGCGGACATCGAATGCTGGCTCACCGACATGGACGGCGTGCTGGTCCACGAGAACACCCCCATCCCCGGGGCATCGGATCTGCTGCAGCAGTGGACCGATCAGGGCGTGCCGTTCCTCGTCCTCACCAACAACTCGATCTTCACGCCGCGCGATCTGTCGGCCCGGCTGCGGGCGTCCGGACTCATCGTTCCCGAGGAATCGATCTGGACCTCGGCCCTCGCCACCGCCGACTTCCTCAAGTCGCAGATGCCCGGCGGTTCAGCCTTCGTCATCGGCGAGGCGGGCCTGACGACCGCCCTCCACGAGGCCGGCTTCATCATGACCGAGACCGACCCCGACTACGTCGTCGTCGGCGAGACCCGCAACTACTCGTTCGAGGCGATCACGAAGGCGATCCGCTTCATCAACGCCGGCGCCCGCTTCATCGCGACCAACCCCGACGCCACCGGCCCGTCGACCGAGGGCGTGCTGCCGGCGACCGGCGCGATCTCGGCGCTCATCACGAAGGCGACCGGCATGGAGCCTTACGTCGTCGGCAAGCCGAACCCGATGATGTTCCGCTCGGCGCTCAACCAGATCGGCGCCCACTCCGAGAACACCGGCATGATCGGCGACCGCATGGACACCGACGTCGTCGCCGGCATCGAGGCTGGCCTGCACACCGTGCTGGTCCTGACGGGCATCAGCGACGCCGCCGAGATCGCCCGCTATCCCTTCCGCCCCGACGAGGTGCTGAACTCGGTCGCCGACCTCCTCGACCACGAGCCCGTCGAGTCGGAGGACCCCGAGCTGCTGTAGGCCCACCCGCACCTCGGATTCTGGCGACTCGCCAGATCGGGTGCGGTTGTCCACAGTTCTCTGGCGGCTCGCCAAAACTTGCGCGTCAGGCACGCCGGTCGAATCCGGCGCGCCACCCGCACCTCGGATTCTGGCGACTCGCCAGATCCAGTGCGGTTCTCCGCGGTTCTTGGCGACTCGCCAAGAACCGGCGCGCGCAAATGCGCTGACTGTGGCGATTCACCAAAAGCGGCCGCGCGAGGCGACAGCGGGAGAACGGATGCCTCGGGGCGAGGCATCCGTCCCGCTGCGACAGGTCAACCGGGCTTCCGCAGGAGAGTTCAGGCATGAACGGCCCTGTCGAGCCCCGGTTGACCTGTCGAACATGCGGCGAGGGACGGATGCTGCGGCCCGGGGCCTGCGCCGGGTGAGGTGCGGCGGGCTTCCGCAGCGGCCGCCGCACCCGGTCAGGCCGCGACCGCCGCACCCGGTCAGGCGGCGACCGCGGCGCCCGGTCAGGTCGCGACCGCCGCACCCGGTCAGGCCGCGCCCGCCGCACCCGGTCAGGCGGCGACCGCGGCGCTGACGTCGAGGTCGGCGGCGTCGAGGCGGGCGCGCACGTCGGCGTCGAGGACGAGCTCGGACGCGGCGAGCGCCTCCTCGAGCTGCGCGACGCTCGAGATGCCGACCACGGGGATCACGGGCACCTCCCCGCCCAGCAGCCACGACAGCGCGACCTGGTTGGGGGTCGCGCCGATCTCGGCGGCGACGTCGTGCAGTGCGCGCACGCGCTCCCGGTTCGACGCGTGCCGCATGGGCGCCCACATCGGCTTGTCGTCGCGGGCGAACGCCCCCTGGTGCAGCGGCGAGTACGCCGTGACGGTGAGCGGCGGACGCCCGTCGGCGCCCGCGGCGGCGACGTAGTCCAGGAGCTCGACCGACACGTCGTTGGTGCGCCCGAATCCCGGGCTCGGGTAGACGTAGCTGTAGCCCTGCTGCACGACGCCGTACGGGTCGACGCCCTGCCGCAGCGCCTCGTCGCGCGCCTCGATCAGGCGCCACAGCGCGACGTTCGAGATGCCCGAGATGCCCACGAGCCCCTCGCGCTGCAGCTGCCCGAACGCGGCGACCGTCTCGGCGATCGGCGTCTCGCGGTCGTCGACGTGCCCGTACAGCACATCGATGCGGTCGACGCCGAGGTGCTGCAGGCTGAGCCGCGCCTCGCGGGCGACGACCTCGGCCGACAGCCCCTGGAAGTTCGTCGGCTCGACGTTCTGCAGCGGCAGCGCCGGGTCCTTCTTCGCGGCGCCGAGCTTGGTCGCCAGGCGCACATCGCCGAGGCCGCCGCGGCGGCGGATCCACGCGCCGAGCACGTCCTCGCTGTCGCGCCCGTGCCCGCCGACCCAGGCGTTGTAGTTGTTCGCGGTGTCGACGAAGGTGCCGCCCGCGTCGGCGAAGCGGTCGAGGATCTCGAGCGACGTCGTGGTGTCGGTGCGCGTGCCGAAGAACATGGTGCCGAGGCACAGGGTCGAGACCTCGAACGAGGTCGTGCCGTTGGAGATGGTGCGGTACCGCATGAGGTGCCCTTTCCGTGGTTCGTGGTCCCATCGTGGATCGCGAGCGGTCTGGGAGTACGATCCGATGACATGGTGGAAACCCAGACCAATCCGGTCGCGTGGGAGACGCTCCTCGACCTCGCCGCGTACGACGGCCCGCGTCACGTGCGGCTGGAGCAGGCGGTGAGGGATGCTGTGGCCACCGGCCGTCTGACGTCCGGCGCCGCGCTTCCCCCGAGCCGGCTGCTCGCGACGTCGCTCGGCGTCTCGCGGTGGGTGGTGACCGAGGTGTACGGGCGGCTCACGGCGGAGGGCATCCTCGAAGCCCGGACCGGGTCGGCGACGCGGGTAGCAGAATCCTTTCGCGCCACCGCTTCGCGACCTGAACCGGAGCCCGTCGAGCCGCTCCGCCGACCCCGTTACGACCTCGCCCCCGGAGTCCCCGACCTGCGGAACGCACCCCGCGCGCTGTGGCTGCGCGCCATGACCGAGGCGCTGACCGAAGCCCCCGACGCCGAGCTGTTCCGGCTCGACGGCGACGTGCCGGCCGCGCGGGCGGCGCTCGCCGCCTACCTGTCCCGGTCGCGCTTCGCGCGCGCCGACGCGGACGCCGTCCTCGTCACGCACGGCGCCACCGACGGCATGCGCCGCGTCGCCCGGGCACTGCGCACCCTCGGCCACACCGCGCTGCTCGTGGAGGACCCCTCCTGGCAGCGCATGCGGCAGGTCGCCGCGGCGGAGGGCCTCACCTCGGTGCCCGTTGCCGTCGACGGCGACGGGGTCGACGTCGCGGCGCTGGTCGAGGCATCCGTCCGCACCGGCGCGCGCGCCGCCCTCGTGACGCCCGCGCACCAATTCCCTACCGGCGTGCCGCTGTCGGCCGAGCGCCGGGAGGGACTCCTCGCCTGGGCGCGCGCCCGCGACGGGGTCGTGATCGAGGACGACTACGACGCGGAGTTCCGCTACGACCGGCGCCCGATCGGCGCGCTGCAGGCGATGGCGCCCGACCGCGTCGTGCTCGCGGGAAGCCTCAGCAAGACCGCGACGCCCGCGCTCGGGATCGGCTGGCTCGTGCTGCCGCCGTGGCTCCGCGACGCCGTGCGCGACGCGGGAGCGGCGGCGCCGTCGACACTCGATCAGCTCGCGCTCGCCCGCTTCCTCACCTCCGGCGGCCTCGACCGGCACCTGCGCGGCGCCCGCACCCGCTACCGGCGCCGGCGCGAGGCGCTGCTCGCTACCCTCGAACGCGCGCTGCCCGAGTGCCGCGTGTCGGGCATCGCGGCGGGGCTTCACGTCGTGCTCGACCTGCCGTCGGGCGTTCGCGCGGCCGACGTGGTGCGCGCGGCGGAGCCCCGCGAGCTCGGCCTCACCGACATCCGCCGCTACCGCGTCTCACCCGACGCACCCGCGCCCGAGCGCCTCGTGCTCGGCTACGGCGACCTCGCCGATCCCCTCGTCGACGAGGCGGTGCGCGTGCTCGCCGACACGGTGCGCGAGGTCGCCGCGCGCGACGTCACCGGCTCCGGGTAGGGTCGCGGCATGGGTGCGCTCGACGACGGCGAGATGGTGGAAGTGACGGATGCTGCTGCCTGGCGCGCGTGGCTCGACGCCCACCATCGCACCTCCAAGGGGGCGTGGCTCGTGCGGGCGCGACCGGGCTCGGGGCTCGAGGTCATCGGCTACGAGGACGCGATCCTGCAGGCCCTCTGCTTCGGGTGGATCGACGGCCCGGTGCGCTCGTTCGACGAAGAGCGCGGGGGCCTGTGGTTCGCGCCACGGCGTGCGACGAGCGGCTGGGCGGCGACGAACAAGGCGCGCCTCCTCCAGCTCGAAGAGGCCGGCCTGATCACCGAGGCCGGCTACCGCGCGGTCGAGGTCGCCAAGGCGAACGGCGCGTGGACGGTGCTCGACAACGCCGAGGCGCTGCGCGAGCCCGACGACCTCGCCGCGGCACTCGACGCCGAACCCGCTGCGCGCACCGCCTGGGACGCGTTTCCCCCGTCGAGCCGCAAGCTGGGCATCTCGAACGTCGACATGGCGCGACGACCCGACACCCGGGCCGCGCGCGTCGCGAAGATCGTGGCGGACGCCGCGGAAGGCAAGCGCCCGTGATCTCCGAGACCGAGCAGACGCTCCTCCTCGTGACGGCCGCGATCATCACGCTCGGCACGCTCACGGTCATCATCTGGCAGTGGTGGCGGGGGCGCGGCAAGCGCGACTGAACCCGGTACGCCCCGACGGCTGACCCGGCCCCGCCGCCCGTCAGCCCTTGTGCTGCTCGCGGTAGGCGCGAGGACTCATGCCGTGCGTGCGGCGGAACTGCCGCGAGAAGTAGAACGGGTCGTCCAGCCCGATCCGGCGCCCGACCTCGGCGACCGGCAGATCGGTCGTGTCCAGCAGCGCCCGGGCACGCGCCATCTTCAGGGCATGGTGGTGTGCGTGCACACCGCCACCGGTGGCCTGGCGGAACAGCGCGGCGAGGTGCGACGGCGACACCCCGACCATGGCGGCGAGCTCCGCGACCTGCACGCGCCCGTCGACACGCTCCTCGAGATAGCGCATCGCACGCTCGACCGGCGCTCCCTCGCTCGGAAGGGCCCGATCGACGACGAGCTGGGTGAACAGGCGCCAGGCCATTCCCGACGTCGCGACGAGACGCGCTGGCGTCGGCTGGAGAGCGAGCGACACCGAGATCTCGTCGAGCAGTGCGGTGACGCGCTCGACCTGGCGCAGCGACAGCGTCAACCGGTCGGGACGGATACCGGCCGCCTCGGTGAGCTCGAGCACGTCGGTCCCGCGCACGTGGCACCACCAGATCGTCCAGGGATCTGTCGCATCGGCGCCGTAGGAATGGGCCACGCCGCCCGGGATGACGATCGCCGTCGAGCTCCCCACGCGCGTGCGGATGCCATCCGCCTCGACCCATCCCGACCCGGCGACGCACACGATCACGATCGTCTCCGCCGCCCCGCCGGGGCGATGTCGCCCGTGGTGTCTCGCATGCGGGAAGTACCCGGCATCCGTCACCAGCATGCGCCGCGTCACCGGGCGCACGAGCGCGGCGTCGACAAGAGGCCGCGGGACGACGCTCAGCCGCTCCCGCTCGAACCCCTCCGCACGCTCCATTCCGGCATCCTGTCACGAATCGCCGTCGGATCGTCCAGGTCGATGCGACGATCCGACATGGCCGCAGGACTCCCGCGCGCGTAGCTTTGCCAGGTGACCGACGACGACACCCGGAGCCGCATCGAGCTCCCCGACGCTCCCGCAGATCAGGCTGCGATCCTCGCGGCGGGCGGAGTCGCGTGCTGGAGTGAGCCCCTCTGGATCGACACCTACGAGCCGGGCGAGCCGGATCCCTACCCGCTGTTCCTCGACCGCCGCGTGTACCAGGGGTCGAGCGGCAAGGTCTACCCGCTCCCGATGATCGACAGCGTCGCGCACGAGAGGGCGCCGCGGCGGTGGCAGGCCATCCACCTCGAGAACGCCTACGTGCGCCTCACGCTGCTGCCCGAGATCGGCGGCCGCATCCACATCGGCTACGACAAGGTCGCGGGCTACGACTTCTTCTACCGCAACAACGTCATCAAGCCCGCGCTCGTGGGGCTCGCCGGTCCGTGGGTCTCGGGCGGCGTCGAGTTCAACTGGCCGCAGCACCATCGGCCCGCGACGTTCCTCCCGGTGGACACCCGCATCGAGCGGGAGGCTGACGGCGCCGTCGTCGTCTGGCACAGCGACCTCGACCCGCTGCAGCGCATGCGCGGCGTGCACGGGGTGCGGCTGCGGGCGGGATCGTCGCTGATCGAGCTGGAGGCGGCACTGCACAACCGCACCGACGTCCCGCAGACGTTCCTGTGGTGGGCCAACGTCGCCGCGCGTGCGCACGAGAGGTATCAGTCGTTCTTCCCCGACGACGTCGCGTTCGTCGCCGACCACGCGCGGCGTGCGATCACCGCGTTCCCGCGCGCCGACCGTCCCTACTACGGCGTCGGCTACCCGGCGCTCGCGGCGGAGCGGCCGGACGCCGACCGCATCGACGTGTACAGCAACATCCCGGTGCCGACGTCGTACATGATCACCGACACCGACGACTCGTTCTTCGGCGGCTACGACCACGCGGCCGATGCCGGTTTCGTCCACTGGGCCGACCGCGCGATCTCCCCCGGCAAGAAGCAATGGACGTGGGGCGACGGGCCGATCGGGCGGGCGTGGGACGACCAGCTCACCGACGACGACGGCCCGTACGTCGAGCTCATGGCAGGCGTCTACACCGACAACCAGCCCGACTTCAGCTGGCTGCTCCCCGGCGAGACCAAGCGGTTCCGTCAGTACTGGTTCCCGATCCACGGCACCGGAGCCGTACGGCAGGCGACGACGGATGCCGCCATCGGCGTGCACGCCGACAGCGACGGCACTCACATCACGGCGATCGCGACGCGCGCGTTCCCGGCGGCGGTGGTCGAGGTATGCCGAGGCGGCGAGACGGTCGCGCGCTGGACCGCCGACCTCGGCCCCGACGCGCCCTTCACCGCCGTCGCGGACATCCCCGTCGATGCGGCAGGCATCGAGGTGCGTGTCCTCCACGCGGGCGAGGCCCTCGTAGCCTGGCGGGCCCGAGCCGGGAACGCGGGCGAGCCCTGGGTCGCGACCGCGCCGCCCCTGCCCGAAGACATCACGTCCAACGACGAGATGTACTCGACGGCCGTGCACCTGCTGCAGTACCGCCACCCGACCCGCTCGGCGGTGTCGTACCTGCACGAGGCGCTGCGACGCGATCCGGGCGACGCCCGCGCGGCGACCGCGCTGGGATCGTGGCACCTCGCCCGCGGCGAATATGCCACGGCACGTGATCTGCTCGAGGCAGCAACCGCGCGGCTCACCCGACGCAACCTCAACCCGCGTGACGGGGAAGCGGCCTACCTCCTCGGCCTCGTTCACGAGCGTCTCGGCAATGACGACGCCGCGGACCGCTCGCTGGCGAAGGCGGCGTGGAACGCGGCGCTCGCGCCGGCCGCGATGCTCGCACGGGCACGCATCGCCCTCCGCACCGGCGCGGCGGCCGCCGCGCTCGACCTCGCCCGCTCGGCCGCGCCGATCCCCGAGGCGGGGCGGGTCGAAGCCTTGGCTCTCGCCCGCCGCGGTGAGGTCGCAGCATCCGTCGCCCGCGTAGCCGAACTGCTCGACGGCGACTCGCTCGACCCGGCGACCCGTGCGCTCGCGGGCGAGCTGATCGACCGCGACGCCCGCACGGCGCTGGACGTGGGTGCCGAGTTCGCGCGAGCAGGCGCCGTCGACGAGGCGCTCGCGGCCACCGCAGCCGCCGTCGAGCGCACGCCCTCGGCGGGTCTCGCAGGCCCGCTCCGCCACTACCTGCGCGCGCACTGGCTCGAGCGAGCCGGACGCGCCGACGAGGCTGCAGACGAGCGCACCCGCGCGCGCGGCACCTCCACCGCGCTCGCGTTCCCCGCCGGGCTCGACCAGTTCGACGCGCTCATCGCCGCGGTTGCCGCCGACCCGGACGACGTCGTCGCCGCGGGGCTCCTCGGCATGTGGCTGCTCGACACCGGCCGTCACGCCGACGCGCTCGCCCACCTCCGCTCCGCGACCGAGGGCGGCTCGACAGACCCGGTGGTGTGGCGCAACCTCGCGATCGCGCTCGTCGCGGTCGACGGCGAGGAGGCGGCGGCCGACGCGGCCCTCGCCCACGCCCTCTCGCTGCGCCCGGACGCGCGGCTGCTGCTCGAGCGCGACGTGCTCGCAGTGCGGAGGGGGACGGATGCCGCAACCCGGCTCTCACTGCTCGAGACCCACGCCGTCCTGCTCGATGCCCGCGACGACCTGGCGGTGCGCCATGCGAATCTGCTCCTCGATGTCGGGCGCACCGACGAGGCGTGGATCCTCCTCACGACCCGCCGCTTCCGTCCGTTCGAAGGCGGCGAAGGTCTCGTGATCGCGGCGTTCGACCGCGCCGCGTGCCTGCGGGCGGAACGGCTGCTCGAAACAGCGCCGTCCGACGCGGTCGCGCTACTGGAGTCCGGCTTCGTCCCGCCGCGCACCCTCGGCGAGGGACGCCACCCGGCCGAGCGCCCGGTGCAGCGGTGGGTGCTGCTGGGCGTCGCGCGCGCGGCCGCCGACGACCCGGCAGGTGCGACCGAGGCCTGGCGCACGGCCGTCGCGCCGTCGCCGCTGGCGGTGGCGCCGCGCGCGGCCGACGAGTCGACGTACTGGACCGGAGTTGCCCATCTGCATCTCGGCGACGCGACCAGCGCAGCAGCCGCGTGGGACGCGTTGGACGCGCGTGCGACGGCGCTGCGCGCCGCGAGCGACGAGGTCGACTACTTCGCCACCTCGGTACCCGAACTGACCTCGTTCGACGCCGCCACCGCGACGGCGCGAGCGGCCATGGCGAAGACTCTCGAACGGCTGGCGGAGCGCGGACGCGCACAGCAGCTCGCGGCGCGGTCGGCCGAGGTTCCGGAGAGGACCGGCGCATGACCGAGCGATACCTGGGATCCGGCACGATCGAGCAGGACGAGTCCGCCCTCACCGGACCCGTGCCGGAGCATCTGCCGCAGCGGCTCACCATCACCCTGTGGGACTTCTCCTGGTACACGCAGGCGGGTCCCGGCGAGCCGTACGCCGACCTCGACGCGGCGGTGGCGGAGGCCGCCTCCCTCGGCTACAACGCCATCCGCATCTGCGCCGCCCCGGTGCTGCTGTTCGGCGGGCTGGGGCTCTACGACGTCGCCCGCGACCTCGAGATCGAAGGGCTCGGTCCGTCCCCGCTCGGCGGATACTTCGGCCGGCGCACCCGGTGGTATGACACTCCGGGCGGCTACCGCATCGACCTGCGGGCGCGCCTCCTCGCGCTCTTCGAGTCCGCCGCCGCGCACGGCATGGTCATCATCCTCGCCAGCTGGGAGTACCAGCAGTCGACCGCGTTCGCCGCCTCGCCGGCATGGTTCGACGCGATCGACGCCGTGCCGCTCGCCGATCGGTACGGCGTCCTCTCCGACGCCTGGGACGCGATGATCGAGTGGCTCACCGACCACGGGCACCGTGATCGCATCGCCCTCGTCGAGCTGCACAACGAGGTCGACTTCTCGATCCTGCCCGCACTCGAGGACGGCGGAGCGGAGGAGGTGGCGCGGCTGAGGGCGCAGCATCCGGATCTCCTCATCACCGCGAGCTACGGCAAACCGCCCCACCTCGCCATGCACCGACTGCCCGACGGACTGGGCGCGGCGCAGTTCCACGTGTACAGCTACGGTGTACTGGACGCGCTGCAGCAGCGCATCGACATCCGCTCGGAGGGCAGCGAGGGCTTCCCCAACACGGCGCTCCGGGAGCTGCTGCGCCGTGACGCCCCGTCTCTCGCGGAGTACGGTCGCGCCGCCGAGTGGAAGTACCGCGCGACGGTCGTCACGGACCAGATGATCTACGGCTACGACTGGATCGACCCCGTCGCGTGGGATGCCTGGCTCGTCGACCACTACCCGCCGTACGAGCACCTCATGCGCCGCGAGATCGCCTCGCGGACCATCGCCATCGCCGCGTGGGCGCGCTGGCAGGGCGTCCCGGCGATCGTCGGCGAGGGCTGGGTCGGCTACACGCCCCTGTACGGCACGTTCGAGGAGGGCCCGATCGGCCGGGCCCTCGCCGAGCACGGCGTGCGCACGGCTTTGGACCACGGGATGTGGGGCGTCGTGCTGTCGTCGAACGCCGCCCCGCACCACCCGATGTGGCAGCTGCGCGACTGGCAGCGCGAGCTCAACGCCGAGATCCTCGCCCGCTGAGCGGCGGGACGCCGGGCCTGCCGCTCAGCGCCCCACCACCGCCTCCTCGTCCACCCGTCCGAGCTTCTCGGGGTTGGCGATCGAGTACACCTGCGTGATGCGCCCGTCCACGACGGTCAGGCTGACGACGCCGACGAGGACGCCGTCGAGCTCCATGCGCACCCCCGGCTGGCCGTTGACCCACGTCGACGACGCCAGGAGCCTGCCCTCGACCTTCGCCATGCCGCCGACGAGGTAGCGCGCGAGCCGATCCGCGCCGACGATCGGCCGGCGGGCCGCCCCGCGGACCTTGCCGCCGCCGTCGGCGACCGACACGACGTCGGGCGCCAGCACGTCCATGAGGCCCTGCAGGTCGCCGCTGTTGAGCGCCACGACGAGCCGCTCCACGACCTCCTCGTGCTCGGTCGGCCCGACCGTCACGCGAGGCCGGCGCGCGGCGACGTGGTCCTTCGCGCGGTGGGCGATCTGCCGCACGGCCGCAGGCGTCTTGCCCACCGCATCCGCGATCTCGTCGTACGGCACGTCGAACACCTCGCGCAGCACGAACACCGCCCGCTCCGCCGGGCCGAGCGTCTCGAGGACCGTGAGCATCGCGATCGAGAGGTTCTCTGCGAGCTCGACGTCGTCGGCCACGTCGGGGCTCGTGAGCAGCGGCTCGGGGAGCCATTCGCCGACGTACTCCTCGCGCCGCCGCGACACCGTGCGCAGGTGGTTGAGCGCCTGCCGCGTCACGATGCGCACGAGGTAGGCGCGCGGCTCCTGCACGGTGCGGTGGTCGACCGCCGCCCACCGCAGCCACGACTCCTGCAGCACGTCCTCGGCGTCGGCGGCCGAGCCGAGCATCTCGTACGCGACGGTGAACAGCAGGCTCCGGTGCGTGACGAACGGGTCGTCGACGGCGGCGGTGCTCATGGCCGGGAGCCTACGCGGAAGCGCCGACGGCCGGCCGCGCGGCGAGCGGAGGCAGGCCACAGGCATCGGCGAAGTGCTCGGAACGGATGCCGAGCGCGATGTTCATGCGCGCCGACATGTTCATGAACGCCACCCTGGCGGCCAGTTCGACCAGCCCGGCCGGGCCGAGATCCTCGAGCAGCGCATCCGAGAGCTCGTCCGTCACCGCAGGCGGCGTCTGGCTCGCCGCCTCGGCGTACTCCATCACGCGGCGCTCGAGCGGCGTGAACAGGGTGGAGTCCCGCCACCGCGGCACCTCGCGCACCTTCGCGGCGTCCACCTCGCGGTTGCGCGACATGAAGTAGTTGAAGTCCAGGCAGAAGCTGCAGCCGATGGTCGCCGCCGACGCCATCGCGGCGAAGGTGGCGAGGCGCGGGTCGAGCTCGTGCCAGCGCTCGACCTTCTGGCCGATGCCCATCGAGTCCTTCATCACGCGGCGGTGGTGCCACAGCACGCAGAGCGAGTCGGGCACGCGGCCGACCATCTTGCGCGCGGCGAACTTGATGATGGCGCCTTGCGCGCCGGTGACCTCTGCGGTGGGGATGCGGGTGTCGCTGCTCATGTCTACCTCCGTGTCGATTCGGTCCTTCGACATGGAGACACCGGCCGCCGACGGCGTGTGACAGACCCCTGAAGTTCTACTGCGGGTCGAGGCCCAGGTCGTCGAGGTCGATGGCCGCGAGCCACTGCAGGCCCTCCGCCTCGACGGCCGCTTGCGCCCCGGTCTTGCGGTCCACGATGACGGCGACGGCGACGGGCTCCGCGCCCTCGCGGCGCAGCGCCTCGACCGCCTTCAGCGCCGACTGGCCCGTGGTCGAGGTGTCTTCGAGCACGACGACACGCTTTCCCGCGACGTCCGCTCCCTCCACCTGGCGTCCGCGGCCGTGGTCCTTCGGCTCCTTCCGCACGACGAAGGCGTCGAGCGGCTTGTGGGTGCGCGCGGACTCGTGCATCACGGCGTTGGCGATCGGGTCGGCGCCGAGGGTCAGGCCGCCGACGGCGACGATGCCGTCGACGTCGCGGATGAGGTCGAGCATGATGCGGCCGATCGAGGGCGCCGCTCGGTGGTCGAGCGTGAGCTTGCGCATGTCGACGTAGTACGTCGCCTTCTTGCCGCTCGAGAGGGTGAAGTCCCCGTGGAACACCGCCTCGTCCTGGATCAGCGCGATCAGGTACTGGCGGTCGGCTTCGAGCTGCGGCGTGGAGGCGGCGGTCATGCCCTCGATTTTACGGATGCTGCGCCCCCCGCGCCCGCTCAGGAGCCGAGGGGGACCAGCTTCTTGTACGTCGTCGAGAAGCCCCACTTCTGCGCCGAGCCCCAATAGCCGCAGGCGTCGCCGGCGTAGATGACCCCACCGGAGTTGGTGATCGACCACGACGTCGCACGCTGCGCCGCCAGGCAGGCCGTCGATGTCGTGTAACCCGTCTTCGTGATGGTGTACGACTTCCAGGTCATCGTCGCGGCCTGGGCAGGTGCGGCGGCGGCGATGCCCGCACCCGAGGCGACGCAGACGGCGAGGACACCGGCGAGCACGCGATTCTTGATGGTCATGACGGCCCTTCTCGTGGCTGTTGGCGCCTCAGTCTTCCACAGCCGCGTCGGTTCCGTCTTCGATCGGTCGCCCGCTGAGCATCGCGACGTCGCGCGGTGCCGCGCCCGACGCGATCGCCTCCCGCCTCTCGTCCTGGCCGGTCGCGCCCGGCGGCAGCAGCGCCGCCACAGCTCGCGACACCGCGGGATCGGCGTCGGCCGCCTCGAGGGCGTCCGTGCGCGAGAGCGCCAGGCGGGCGGCAGCGGCGGTGCCCGCGTCCTCCGACTCGGCGAGACGCTCGAGCGCCGGCTCGGCGGCGCCGATGACGCCCGCTCCGAGCAGGCTCTGCACGACATCGCGATCGCGGAGGTCCGCGGCGAGCGCGGCGTCCGCGCCCGCGGTCCGTACGAGCACCGCCGTGTTCGACGTGAGCGTCTCGCGCGGTCGCGCGGCGAAGAGCGCCACCACCTCGTAGCGACCGGTCACGGGGAAGAGCGGCTCGCTGCCCTGGGATACGAGGGGCACCCCCGCAACCAGGCGCTCCCCCGCGGCGAGCTCGACCGACCGGGGCGCCGAATCAGCAGGCCACGGCCAGGTGGCGCGGGCGACGCGCCTGTCGGGCCCCGTCACCTCCACCTCGAGGTCGCCCTCGATGAGGTTGAGCCGGGCACTCACGGTCGCCGCACCGTCGATCGCCGCGACCTCCACCTCGGCGAAGGCGACGCGGTCGAGCGGAACGGTATCGGCCGCGAGCCGGAGCCGGAGCTCCAGCCCGCCGCCGGTCTGCCCATCGGACCTCACACGTCGATCCTTCCTCCGCGCAGCGCCGGTGTCACCGGGTCAGCGTCCCTGCGGGAAGGCGAAGTCCTCGGCGATCTGCTCGGCCGCCGCGACGTCCTTCCCGGCCGCCGACCTTGCGCCGCCCTTCGTGCGCGCCTTGAGCGCCGCCACCGTGTCGGCGACGACGGGCGCGTTCCTCTCGGTCGGGCTCGCGACCGTCACGGCGAGAGCGGCGACGCGTTCCGCCGACCGGCCGGCCAGTGCGAGCTCGAGGAAGTGCGCCGCTTCGGCCGGCGCCGCGTCCCGCACGCCGCGGGCGCGGACGTCGGTGAACGAGCGTGCCAGCGAGTTCGCGAGCACCAGGGCCCCGGCGGCGCCCGTGTCGGTGTCGCTGTGCTGCTCGGCCAGGGCGGTCAGCACACTTCGGGCGGCAGCATCCGTCGCGAAATCTCCCAGGGCGATCGCGCGACCAACACCCGGCGTGAGCGTCTTCGCGCTGATGTCGACCTCGGCGTCGGACGCCGGTCCGCGCACGTCGACCGTCACGGGCGCCGAGCGGACGGTGGTCACCGGATCCACCTCGAGCTGCGCGGCGACGGTGTGGCGGCCCGGCTCGGTGAAGGTCACGCCCTGGTTCGTGAAGAACACCTGCACGTGGCCCCGGATCGACTCCCCGGGCTGCAGCACGGTCGTCGGCCGCGGACCGCAGCCGATCGCGACGTCGACGAGGTGCTCGAGCGAACGGTCGGGCGAGGTGTGGAGGAAGACGAGGTCGCCCTCCGACAGGTTGATCAGCGTCGTGACCGTGCGGGGCTGGTCCGACACGTTCGTGAGCGCGACCTCGGCGGTGACGTACTCGCCGACGAACGCCTGCGCGGGCATCGTGACCGTCAGCTGCAGCGCGTCGTCGCCCGTGTCGCCCGCGAGACCCGCGACGTCGACCGGCGCGGGGAGCCCCGCCGAGAGGCTGCCGTGGCCCCAGCCGAAGTTCTTCCAGCCGGGCCGCACCTGCGGGTCGGGCGAGTGGATGAGGGACGTGCGGTCGTGCTCCGAGAACACGAACGCGGCGTTGCCCGGGTAGGGGTTGGCTACCGTGGCGAAGCCCATGACGTCGCCCGTCTGGTTCATGATCTCGATGCCGATGCCCGGGTTGTGGACGTCGTGCTTGGGGTGCCACAGGTTGAACGCGTGGCCCGCCTCGTGCACCAGCGTGCGCAGGAAAGCAGCCGGCACCTCGTCCAGCGGACGGTTCCGTGCGGCCGCAGCGATGAACGAGTCGTTGCCGAGCACGACGTCGGCGAACCCTGCGGCGCCCTCGCGCGGCACGGTGTCGTCGTCGAACATGATCCCGAACAGCCCGCCCTGCGACGAGCCCACGAACAGCCACAGCCGCCACTGCTCACCGGCCACCGTCTGCCGGTGCCCCGACATCAGGGTCGCGAGCTCGGCGTTCGTGAGATCGGCGTCGTTCGGCACGTCGATCTCGTCGGTGACGACGGTGACGTCCCAGCCGGCCGAGGCATAGACCGAGCGCACGTTGGCCGCGGCTCCCGAGCCGATGGTGGCGGATGCCGGGAACACGCGGTTGACCATGGCATCCACCTCGATGCGGCACCCGCGGTACATCGGCGACGTCTTGCCCGCCGTGACGTTGGTGACCGTGCCGCCGATCGAGAGCGTCCCCGTCATGCGCTGCGAGGGCGCCACGAGCGCGGACGCGGGCGCCAGCACGAGCGGCCGTCGGCAGCGGAGTGTGAGCGTGCCGGTGTCGGTGGAGACGAACTCCTGCGTCGTGCGGTTCCAGAGGTGCCGCACGATCTGAACGGTGAGGGTGCCGTCGACGTAGGTGGCGCCGTTGGAGCGGAAGTACCAGGAGTACTCCGTCTTGGGGAACGCGGGGTAGGTGCGCAGGCTCACCGGGAGGACGTCGGCGACGGCCGCATCGTCGGCCGCGGCGAGATCGCGGACCACCGCGTCGGCACCCGCGGCCGGTCCCGGATCCGGGATCGGGACGGGTCGCTGCACCTCGCCGAGCACCGGTGGGAAGACGCGCCGGGAGTACATGTCGCCCGAGATGCGCAGCGAGGAGGCGCCGACCTCGATGCGCAGCGCGCCGCGTACCTCGGGGGCGAAAACGGTGCGCCGTTCGAGCTCGAGCAGCCAGGAGCCGTCGAGCGTGCCGATGGGGCACGGCCGGGTCGGCAGCTCGGGCCGGATGATCGGCCCGGCGACGAGCTCGCCGTCGGCGTCGAACTCGAGGGGCATGTCGTCGTGCGCCGCGGAGGCCGCGTGGCCGCAGCCGCAGTCGTGGTCCATGGTGGGTTCTCGCTCTCCCGACCGCGGACGCGGCCGCTGACACAAAGGAGAATCCTCCTCGGAGCGCTGATACGCCAGGGGTCGAAGCTGGGCCCACGCGCCCCGAGGCTCCGCGCAGCGCGAAGCGATGCGTGGAGTGGGCGTGGGGACCGAAGCGGCGCCGTTCGACGTCCGCCGCCCCGCCTAGGCTTGATCCCATGCGCCTGGCCACCTGGAACGTCAACTCGATCCGTGCGCGGGTCGACCGCATCGTCGACTTCGCGGTGCGCGAGCACATCGACGTGCTCGCGATGCAGGAGATCAAGTGCAAGACCGAGCAGTTCCCGTTCGACCGGTTCGAAGAGGCCGGCTACCACGTCGAGGCGTACGGCTTCTCGCAGTGGAACGGCGTCGCCATCGCCAGCCGCGAGCCGCTCACGAGCGTGCGCACCGCCTTCCCCGGCATGCCCGGCTTCGAGAAGGGGCACAACGGCCCCGACGCCCCGCAGGAGGCGCGGGCGATGGGTGCGACCATCGGCGGTGTCGAGGTCTGGAGCCTGTACGTGCCCAACGGCCGGTCACTCGGCGACCCGCACTACTACTACAAGCTCGACTGGCTCTCGGCGCTCGAGCAGTACACAGCGGAGTCGCTGACCGCGAACCCCGACCTCCCGCTCGCACTGGTCGGCGACTTCAACATCGCGCCGACCGATGCCGACAACGGCGACCCCTCCGTCGTGCAGGGCTTCGCGACCCACGTGTCGCCGCCCGAGCGCGAGGCGTTCGCCGCCCTGGAGGCGGCGGGACTTCAGGACGTCGTGCGCCCGCTCATCCCGACCGGGTTCACCTACTGGGACTACAAGCAGCTGCGCTTCCCCCGCAACGAGGGCATGCGCATCGACTTCATCCTCGGCTCGCACGCGATCGCCGACGCCGTCACGGGGGCGACGATCCACCGCAACGAGCGCAAGGGCGAGGCCCCGAGCGACCACGTGCCGGTCGTCGTCGACCTCGACCTCGAAGGCCCGGACGACGACGATCGCCCGATGATCTTCTGAGATCCGGATGCTGCGGCCTGCGGCATCCGTGATCTTCGGAGGATCTCCGCGAGAATTCTTCGCGCCGCGCGTCATGATTTCGTGTCGGCGTCGTCTTGCTTGTTGTACCCCCGTACCGCGCGGTGCCGGACGCCCCTCCCGAGGAGCTTCCCGGAACGCGTCATCACGCCGTCACCGCACCGCGGCCGGCTGACATCCGAAGCCCCCGGCGAGGAGAGAAGTGTCGACCCACCAGAGCGCCGTCGTCGACGGCCCGCTCGCCGAGCGCTCCGACGAGGATCTCGTCGCGGCGGCGCGCTCCGGCGACGATGCGGCCTATGCCGTGCTCTGGGAGCGTCACGTCCCGAGTGCGCGCAGCGCGGCGCGGGCGGTGAGCCCGCACCTCGACCCCGACGATCTGGTGTCGGAGGCGTTCACCTCGATCCTCTCCACGATCCGCAAGGGCGGAGGGCCGCAGGACGGCTTCCGGCCGTACCTGTTCGCCACCATCCGCAACGTCGCCGCGTCGTGGGGGCGCCGCACCGCCGAGACGCCGCTGGACGATCTCGACGAGCGGTCCGCGGACTCGGCGGCGGAGTTCGCCGAGGTCGTCGCCGATCGCTCCGTGCTCGCGCAGGCGTTCCGCGAGCTGCCCGCCCAGTGGCGCACGATCCTCTGGTACCTCGAGGTCGAGGGGATGAAGCCACGCGAGGTCGCGCCGCTCCTCGGCATGAGCGCCAACGCGGTGTCGGCCCTCGCGTACCGTGCGCGGGAAGGCTTCAAGCAGGCGTGGCTGCAGGCTCACATCAGCGACCCCGCACGGCCTGCGGAATGCCGCTGGGTGTGCGAACTTCTCGTCGCGAGCGAGCGCAAGCCCGTCACGCGCCATGACCGCCGGCGCCTGGACGCGCACCTGCGCACCTGCCGGGCCTGCCGCATCGTCGCGGCCGACATCGAACATGTCTCGCAGAAGCTCCGCATGGTGCTGCTGCCTCTCGTCCTCGGCGGGGCTGGGGCCCTCGCCTATACCGCCGATGCCACTCCGGCCGTGGCAGCGGTGATCGCCGGAACGTCCACCGGGGGTGGCGGGGCGTCCGGCTCTGGGGAAACAGGCGTCTGGGGCGCCTCTGGCGGGGGTGCCGGCGCGGGGGGCGCCGGCACTGCCGCCCTCCCCCTCACGGGGATCGCGATCGGCGTGGGCGCGGTGGCCGTGGCCGCCGCCGCGGCGGTCGCGATCGCACTCGCGCCGTCGTGGGGCGCGCCGGCGCAGGAACCCGCGTCGGCCGTCGAGGCGGACGGGAAGACGGATGCTGCCGCCGACCCGGTGACCGCGCCCGAGGCCGTCGAGGCCGAACCGGTCGAAGCCGCGGTCGTACCGGAGGTCGATGCGTTCGAGACGATTCCGGAGCCTGCACCCGCACCCGCGCCGCGAGCGGAGCCCGCACCGGCGCCGCAGCCGACCGCGCCGGTGGCGACGAGCCCGTCGCCTGATCCGAACCCGAACCCGAACCCGAACCCGACGCCGACCCCGACCCCGACCCCTGACCCGGAGCCCGTCGTCAGCGCGTCACCCGCGCTCGACGCGGCTCGCGACCTCGATGCGCCGGTTCCGTCGGCGATCACCGGCACCGGCACGCCGGGTTCCTCCGTCGCGCTGATCGACGAGACGGGCGCGACCCTCACGACGACCGCCGTCGCCGCCGACGGGCGGTTCTCCGCGGTGATCCCCGGCGACCTGCTGCGCGTCGGTCTGACGGTGCGCGCGGTCCAGACGGCGCCAGGCGCCGAGGCGTCGGCCCCGAGCACCGCGATCGGCCCGTTCACCCTCCCGGTGCCCACCGTGACCGCCTCGAACGGCTCCCTCGTCGCGCCGCTGCAGGACGCGGACTTCGACGGTCGCGCCGACGACCTCCACCTCCTGCTCGACGGGCGGCGCGGCCAGACCGTCGAGGTCGCGGTCGACGGCGTCTGGACGGGCAACCTCCACATGCTCACGGGCACGCCGCTCCTCCGCGTCGTGCACGACCTGGCGCCCGGCGAGCACGTGATCGGCCTCCGGTACGTCGACCCGGCCTCGGGCCGCGAGGGCCGCCTCGCGGCGGTCACGATCCGCGCGACCCGCTGACCTGGCTCCTCAGTCCTCGGGACCCATCTCGCCGGTCTGCGGCTCGCCTGGCGCCGGCCCGTACCGCAGCTGCAGCACGCCGAGCGGGCCGGTCACCGCCGGCTCGAGCAGCCTGACGTTCGCGGGATGCGCGCCGTCGGGGAACACCTTCTTGCCCTGCCCGAGCACGACCGGGTACACCCACAGCGTCAGCACGTCGAACAGCTGCTCCTTCAGCAGGGTCTGCACGAAGTCGACGCTGCCGATGACGTGGATGTTCTCGTGCTTCTCGCGCAGCGCCTCGACCTCCCGGTTGAGGTCCATGCCGAGCTGCGTCGAGCCCTCCCACTCCAGGGTGGGCAGACCGCGCGAGGCGACGTACTTCGGCGCGCTGTTCAGGGCGTCGGCGATCTTGCCGGACTGGTGCGGCCAGTAGCCGGCGAAGATGTCGTAGGTCCGTCGCCCGAGCAGCAGCGCGTCGAGCTCGGAGATGCCCTTCCCGATCGAGGCGCCGATGGTCTCGTCGGGGAACGGCGCCTGCCAGCCGCCGTAGGGGAACCCGTTCGACGGATCCTCCTCCTGGCCGCCGGGCGCCTGCGCGACGCCGTCGAGGGTGGTGAACAGGTCGATGTAGATGCGACCGGTCATGGTCGCCTCCTTCCA
The DNA here is from genome assembly GCF_053345975.1 of Microbacterium sp. C23T. Taxonomy (NCBI): domain Bacteria; kingdom Bacillati; phylum Actinomycetota; class Actinomycetes; order Micrococcales; family Microbacteriaceae; genus Microbacterium; species Microbacterium sp. C23T. Next base: position 159,914 of record NZ_JBKFBD010000006.1, read on the forward strand.
TGGCGGAACGCGCTCAGGCGACGAGCACGACCCCGGGGTCGATGGGGATGTGGAATGTCTGGGCGAAGCGTTCGAGCAGGGTGCCGTCGCCGGCGACGACGGCCAGCACGTCCTGGTCGATCGCGGCGGCCGGGGTCAGCTCGCCCGAGATGAGGCGGCGGATGCCGGGACCCGCCGCGAAGACGAGGTCGGGCTCACCCGAGGTCGAGGCCTGCGTGCCGAGCCGCGGGTCGATGGGGCGTCCGGCCGGCTGGAGCTGCGCGATCCGCAGCCCGGACGTGTCGACCTGCACGCGCAGCACGACGTCGGCCACGTGCAGCTCGTAGTCGGCGGGCGGCAGGGTGGCCGCAGCATCCGTCTGAAATGCCGTTCGCAGCGCCATCGTGAGCGAGTCCGCCGTCACGACGTCCTCGGGCTGGGGGTCGCCCATCTCCTGGAATCCCCACCGGCCGAGGGCGAGCACGATCGGCTCGAGCAGGCGCCCGTACGGCGTCAGCTCGTACACGAGCCCGCAGTGCAGGAGCGGCACGCGGCGCACGACACCGCCCTCCTGCAGTTCCTTGAGCCGCGTGGAGAGGATGTTGGTCGGGATCTTGGGCAGCCCCTGCTTGAGGTCGGTGTAGCGCCGGGGGCCGACGAGCAGATCGCGGACGATGAGCAGCGCCCACCGCTCGCCGATCAGCTCGACGGCCGTCGTGACCCCGCAGTACTGCCCGTAGCTGCGGGACGCCACTTACGCCTGCGCCTGCTCCGCCATGTAGGCCTCGGGACCCTTGGCGGCCGCCTCCGGGTCCATCCACATGAACTGGACGCCGTTGCCGTCCGGGTCGATGAGGTCGCGCGCGTACATGAAGCCGAAGTCCTGCGGCTCGCCCGGTGCGGTGCCGCCGGCGGCGACGCCCGCCTCCACGATCCGGTCGACGTCCTCGCGGGTCTCGCGGCTGATCGACAGCAGCACCTGGGCGTGCGTCCGAGGGTCGGCGAACTCCTTGTCGGTGAACGTCGCGAAGTACTCCTTCGTGAGGACCATGAAGAAGATCTGGTCGCTCCACACGACGCACGCGGCGTTCTCGTCGGTGAAGAGCGGGTTCAGCGCGCAGCCGAGGGCGGTGTAGTACGCCTTCGAGCGCTCGAGGTCGTTCGTCGGGATGTTGACGAAGATGTGCGTCATTGCCTTGCTCCTTGTCACCGTGTCGACCGGACCGCCGACATCACGATGGTTGCAAAAAACAAGCTTGCTTGTCAATAGCAAGTACCTGAACGGATGCTGCGCCTCACGGCTTCGCGTGCGGCACGGGGCATCCGGGCGCGAACGTCCCCATCTGCTCGATGTCGAAGCCGTTCGGATAGCTGCGGATGCGGGGCAGGTCGATCACGTGGAGCGGGGCGCGGCGCTTCGGCAGCACCGCGACCGCCCGCGCTCGCAGCCGGAGCGCGCCCGCGGAGAGGCGGCGTGCGATCCGCCCCGGGTCGCGGTAGCCGAACGCCCGCAGCAGCGGCGGATCCATGAGCGCCCGGCTGAAGACCTCCACGACCGGAGCGAAGAGCCGCGGGTAGAACGAGACCAGCAGCGCCAGGGTGCGATCGGCCACCCGCGCCGATGCGGCGTCGTACGCGAAGTGCGCGCGCTCGTAGTCGTCCATCAACGTGGCGAACTCCGCGTAGGTCTCGGGGATGTCGGTGATCCCCATGTGCCGGCCGAGGCTCTGGTAGTACCGCACCGATGCGAGCCGCTCGTCGGGCGTGAGCGGACGCCACCCGAACGCGTGCAGCCAGCGCACCGGCACGACGACGAACGTCGACAGCACGTAGCGCATGTCGTCGTTCGAGATGTCGTACATCCGGTGCATCCGGTTGATGCGCCGGATCGCCGCGCGAGCGCGAGGGCTCTCGAACCCCTCGAGGAGCGGCACCTCGAGCAGCAGCGAGGTGTCGTCGTACCGCCTCTGCGTCGCGCGCTCGAACTCGCCGGTCTCGTCGAGCAGGCGGCCGATCGACGGCACCGCGTAGGTGCGGAACAGCGCGAAGCTCAGCGACTGGTTCAGGTCCCACGCGAAGTCGTAGGTGCCGAGGTTGCGGTAGATCTCGACGAACTGGGTCTCGGGGTCGAGCCCCGCGTTGCGGTCGTGCACGGGATCCCCTGTCGACGCGAGGTGAACGCTCGCTAACTTACCCGGGCGGGCGCCTGCGGCGCAGCATCCGTCTCCGTCTCGCGGGGGATGCCGCAGGACCCGCACCCCCGTAGCGTGGAGGGATGTCCGACCTGCCTTCCGCGCACCCCGCGCGGCGCCCGGCGCCGACCGCGGGCGAGCTGCGCAACGACGTCTGGCTCGCGGGTGCCCTCTTCGTCGCCGCGGTGATCAGCACCGCGCTCGGCTCGGTCGCCGGCGTCTACGGCGCCGACGCCAACGCCGGCATGCAGTGGGCACTGCTCTACAGCCTCGGCCTGACCGCGCCGCTCGCGGTGCGGCGGCGGTTCCCCGAGCTCGTCGTGATCGCGATCGCCGTGGTGTTCTTCATGGGCGTGACTTTCCGCATCCCCGACCTCTACGTCTCGAACATCGCCATGTTCATCGCGATGTACACCGTCGGCGCCTGGGTCGACGACCGCCGTCGCGCGATGTGGGTGCGCGTCGGCGTGATCGTCGCGATGTTCGTGTGGCTGCTCATCACGATGTTCCAGGCGGCGATCGACCCGTCCGACGAGAGCCTGTCGCGGGCGGGGCTGTTCTCGCCGTTCGCGGCGATGATGCTCATCCAGCTGCTCATCAACGCCGGCTTCTTCGGCGGCGCGTACTACATGGGCGATCGCGCCTACGCCGCGGCGATGGCGCGCGCGGTGCTCGAGGAGCGCACCAGCGAGCTCGAGCGCGAGCGTGAGGTCACCGCGGCGCAGGCCGTGGCGCTCGATCGCGTGCGCATCGCCCGCGAGCTGCACGACGTCGTGGCGCACCACGTCTCGGCGATGGGCGTCCAAGCCGGTGCCGCCCGCGCCGTGCTGGACCGGGATCCGGATGCTGCGCGCACCGCGCTGCTCGGAGTCGAGTCGTCCGCCCGCTCCGCGCTCGTCGAGCTGCGCCAGCTGCTCGAGACCCTCCGCACCTCCGGCGGCGACGCCGAGGCGGCCGGGTCGACGGTGCACCTGTCGGCCCTCACGGACCTCGTCGCGCACGCGAACGACAACGGTCTCCCCACGACCCTCACGATCGTCGGCGACCCTGTCGAGCTGCCGGAGCTCGTGCAGGTCAACGCTTTCCGCGTCGCCCAGGAGGCGCTCACGAACGCCCGACGCCATGGGGGACCGGATGCTGCCGCCGACGTCCGTCTGCGCTACGCGCCCGATGCCGTCGAGCTCGAGGTCGTGAACAGCGGCCGCGCCGTCGCCGCGCCGATGCGGCCGGGTCTCGGCCTCGTCGGCATGCGCGAGCGGGCAGCCGCCTCGGGGGGCGAGCTCGAGGCCGCGCCGCGCGCCCGCGGCGGGTTCCTCGTGCGCCTGCGCGTGCCCCTGGCCGTGCCGGTAGAGGCGGTCGGCGCGTGATCCGGGTCCTCCTCGTGGACGACCACGCCGTGATGCGGGCCGGCTTCCGCATGATCCTCGAGTCCGCGGGCGACATCACCGTGGTGGGCGAGGCATCGACCGGCGTCGAGGCGGTGGCGGCAGCATCCGATCTCCGTCCTGACGTGATCTGCATGGACGTGCAGATGCCCGACATGGACGGCCTCGAGGCGACGCGGCGCATCGTCGGGTCGGTGCAGACCGCCGTGGTGGTCGTGACGACCTTCGACCGCGACGACTACCTGTTCGACGCGCTCGCCGCAGGCGCGAGCGGGTTCCTGCTGAAGAACGCCGGCCCCGAGGAGCTCATCTCGGCCGTGCGGGTCGCTGCGGCCGGCGACGCGCTGCTGGCGCCCGAGGTGACCCGCCGCGTGATCGCCCGCTTCGCCTCCGCCCCCGGCTCGGCCGGCTCGAGCCCCTCCCCCGACCGCGAGAGTACAGCTGGTGGACGAGAGGGTGGCTCGTTCCCTACGTCTCGGCGACCAGCCGTACTCTCGCGGGAAGAGGCGGGGGTCGGGGCCGATGCGCCGCCGGCGGTCGAGCTCACCGACCGCGAGGCCGAGGTGCTGCAACTCGTCGCACAGGCGATGAGCAACGCCGAGATCGCGCAGCGCCTGTACATCGGCGAGGCCACCGTGAAGACGCACGTCTCGAACGTGCTGCAGAAGCTCGGCGCCCGCGACCGCGTCGCCGCCGTCGTCTACGCCCACCGCCACGGCCTCGCCTGACCTGCCCCCCTGCAGCCTTCGCCGGCTTCCGCGTTTTGGCGAGTCGCCAGAAGCCACCCGAACAGCAGCCGTTCTTGGCGACTCGCCAGAACACGCCGTGCCCGCACGGGACCGTGCGGCGTGTCATGGTGACTCGGAATGCGACGGCTCCGGACCGCCCGGGCAAGGGAGCACAGGTCCGCGCGACTCCCAGAAGCCATGCTGTCGGAGGGCGAGCGGACGCCCGAGTCAGTGGCGAGTCGCCAAGAGCTCGCCCGAACACGCCCGGTTTTGGTGACTCGCCAGCACACGCCGGTCGGGCATGGCAGCGTCCGGCGTGTTTTGGCGACTCGCCAGAAACCACCCGAACAGCAGCCGTTCTTGGCGACTCGCCAAAACGCGGTGCGGGCGGTGCCCAGGGCGGGGAATGACGGATGCCCCGGACCGGCGCCGCGAGGGGCGGGTCTGGACGTAGCCCT